>DAIMDJ010000230.1:0-4976 GCA_036725905.1 Terriglobales bacterium | reverse complement strand
GCGGCATTTGTGGCAGCGATCTGCACATGTATGAGGGACGTACCGAGCTGAAGCAAGGTACCGTCGTCGGGCATGAGATCCTGAGGGTCATTGAAGAAATAGGCCAGGCCGTGCGAAGCGTCAAGAAAAGGTGAAGGTCGTGCTACCGTTCAATATTGCCTGTGGTTACTGGTTCAACTGTCATCGCGGTTACACCAACGCATGCTTGACCATGAGACCGTGAACCCGGCAGCATTGGAAAATGCCCTTCGCGTGGGATCCGACCGGGAGTGTCGGTGTTATCGGTGTTTACATCGCTCCAGATTCTGGAGCAAAGGATGAGCAGCGAAAACAGGGGATCTTCTCGTTCCCTCTAGCTAACTTTTTCGAGAAGGGATTGACCATTGGTACTGGGCAAGACCCGGTGAAGAAGTACAACGAGTATCTCCGCGACTTGATCGTGAGCGGGCGCGCAAAACCCGGCAGGATTATTAGCCACCATATCAGCATTGACAAGCGCCAGAGGCCTACTACGTTGAAGGCTATACCAAGGTTCTGATCCGCTTTGGAGAGAAGGTGGCCGCATAGCGCAGCGTTGCGGAACTTCGAAGGCTCAGTCGAGAGCTCGTTCCCGACTGAGCTATGTCGGAAATGTATAAAACTTGTCAATTGGAGGGAGTCATGAAACGGCGCACCTCATCAACCCGCAAGGTTCGCTACGCCGTGGTTGGATTGGGGCACATTGCCCAGGTTGCCGTCCTGCCCGCATTCAGGAATGCATCCAATTCTGAGCTTGTTGCCGTTGTCTCAGGCGAGTCAAAAAAGCGGGAAAAACTGGCTAAGAAATATCACCTCGAACACGTGTACTCGTACGACCAGTATGACCGCGCTCTTTCTCAGGTTGATGCCGTCTATCTCGCGCTGCCGAACCATCTGCATCGGGAGTACGCGGTTCGAGCTGCGCAGGCTCGTGTGCATGTGCTCTGTGAAAAGCCGATGGCGGTTACCGAGGACGACTGCCAGGCCATGATCGACGCCGCGGACGAAAACGGCGTTAAATTGATGATCGCCTACCGTCTCCATTTCGAAGCAGGAAACCTCGAAGCAATTCGGCTGGCAAAAAACGGTAAACTCGGGGACGTGAGAATCTTCACTTCGGAATTCGCGCAGCAGGTGACTGAGGGCAATCTCCGCGTCAGCGAAACCGTAGCACGCGGAGGCGGTCCTCTGTATGACATGGGAGTTTATTGCATTAACGCAGCCCGCTATCTGTTCCGCACTGAGCCGACCGCAGTGTTTGCTTTAACCGCAAATAATGGAGAAAAGAGATTCCGAAAAGTGGAAGAAATGACATCTGTGGTAATGCGCTTTCCCGAAGAGCGCATGGCCACTTTCACCTGCAGTTTCGGTGCTACCGACTTGAGCCGCTTTACGCTGATTGGGAAGAAGGGGTTACTTGTGGTCGATCCGGCCTACGAATACGCCATGGGCATCAAGCATCAGCTGACGATTGGCGGAAGAACAAAGATAAGCAAGTTCCCCAAACGGGATCAGTTCGCCGCCGAGCTGATCTATTTTTCCGACTGCATCGTTAAAAACAAAGAACCTGAGCCTTCGGGGCTCGAAGGTTTGGCGGATGTGCGCATCGTGCAAGCGATTTACGAATCCGCGCGAACGAGAAGGATCGTTGAATTACCGGAGCTGCCAGCCAAGAAGAGACCGACAACGCGCCAAGAAATTCAGCGGCCTTCCCACGAGAAACCGACGACGGTCCATGCGAAGTCACCTTCTGGGGAAGCAGCGTGATCTGAGTTCCTGCCGCCGGAAATTAGGTCATCGGAATCCAATCGGCAAGGAAGGACTTTAGCTGCAATGCTAACCGAAATCTTAACTTTGCTGCGTAGAGCGCGAGGCGCGATTCGCAGTGAGGTTATTCCGCACAAAGTTGTATTTTCCCGAATCGCGTCGCCATCATCACGTAGAGCCAGACCGGCGTATGCACCAGCGAACCATTTTTCCGGAAAGTGCCCAGAGAAATGTAGTTCTGACCGGAATCTCGGGTGGGACCACCATGGTAAACATTGTACGCAAACGAACACCGCCCCTGAAAAATTGCTAGTGGGCCGGGAAATCGCCCTTCAAAGCAACAGTTTGGTCGCCCATCCCGTCATACAAGCGGCAAGTGACGATGCGCGCGGAATCCATCGCGTCAACTGCGGCGGAGCCATCAACTACGCCTCCAGAATCAGGCATAGCTTCCGGTCAGTCGCCCGACTCCGTCCAAACCCAAACTGAAGTTGCAGCCGCAGTCATCGAAGAAGCCGAAATTCTTCACGCTTCGGTTAAAGCCGGATCGGTGGCGCAGGTAGTCGTCGCCGCGATCGCGGTTCTAGGTCTCATCTACTTGCTGAAACTAGTGTTGGTGACCACGCTTTCGGCGATGCTTCTGGCGTTCATTCTGGAGCCGCTAGTATGCCGTTTGACTCGCATCGGTATACCACGTGCAATTGCGTCGCTTTGCGCTGTGGTTCTGATGGTGACCATCGTCGCTGGGCTTACTTATTTTTTCTACAACCGAGGAGTTGATTTCGCGACTCAGTTGCCGAAGTACTCGGGCAAAATTCGCGCCGTTCTCGGTAATCTTCGCGCGCAGAGCAACAAAATTGAAGAAAGTACGCGGAACATGATCGCCTCGCCCAAGGATGGCAAGCAACCGATTCCAGTTCAGGTCCAGGAGGCTCCCGGTCTGTCGCACGTAGTTTCCGAAAGCGTGGGTACCTTGGGAGAGGTTGTGCTGGCCATCAGCTTCGTTCCTTTCCTCGTGTACTTTATGCTGACCTGGAAAGATCACGTCCATATCATGACCGTGCGCCTCTTCCCCAAAGAACATCGCGTAGCGGCCCACCGCACTGTGGCTCGAATCACGGGAATGATCCGCAGTTTCATCACCGTTAACCTGAGCGTCGGACTGCTGAATGCCATCGTCAGCACGGTTGTGTTTTGGCTGTTGGGTATTCCGTACTTCTATTTCCTTGGCGCAATCAGCGGATTCGTTGGCCTAATTCCTTACCTCGGCGTTTTCCTGGCTCTGCTGCCTCCGCTTGCGGGAGGCGTCGGAGTCGTTGACAAGACCGGAATTCTGATCATCTTTGTGACGGTCATCGGCCTGCACTTGATCACCATGAATGTGCTCTATCCGAAGATCGTGGGAAAGCGCGTACGGCTGAATCCCTTGGCTGTGACCCTGTCATTGTTGTTTTGGGCTTGGATTTGGGGAGCCATGGGCCTGTTGCTAGCTGTGCCACTCGTGGGTGCTACGAAAATTGTCTGCGACTATGTGGATTCTTTACGTGGAGTGGGTGCGTGGTTGGGAGAGTAGGTGTTCAACTCCGGATCGGAGATGAATCGCAGAGTTCGCAAAAGAGCCTTACGAACTCGATCTTAAAGTGCGTTGGCAGGACATGCCATCTACACGCAAAGCCGTTTTAATTAAGTTGCCATTATTCATCCTGTGCACCACCTTTCTGGCGGCGCTCGTTGCGCTCCTGCTCGTCCATCGATCATTTTCGCGCGCAGCTCTGAAGAGGGGGTTGGAAGGCGCCATAGCGGGCCAGGCTGAAATCGGCGCTTTCCATAGCCGCTATTTCCCTCCCGGTTGTGTGGCAGAAGGAGTTAGCCTGCGTCAGGGCTCCCAGCCGGGTCCGCCACTGATCGTAGTTGCGAAGCTTTCAATTCGCAGCACTCTTGCTGGCCTCATTAGCGGGCGACGAGTGAGCATGCGCGCCGATGGCATGCGCGTCTCAGTACCTGCGTCTGGCAGCAGAGAGCCCATAAAGCTTTCCAGCCACTCGAACGTCAGAATCATAGAGTTCACCGCTGAAAATTCTGTGCTGGAGATCGGTCGCTCCGATAAGCAGCCATTGCGATTCCTCGTGCACGAACTCAAGCTCCGCAACATCGGGATGGGTTCGCGACTCCTGTTCAACGTGAGATTGACGAACCCAGAGCCTCCCGGCGAAATCAGCGCATCGGGCGAATTTGGCCGATGGAACGCACGCGATTTCGGCAAAACGCCGCTTGGCGGAGAGTATCAGTTTCAACGCGCCGATCTGGGGGTTTTTAAGGGAATTCGAGGAGAGCTCTTCTCGCGCGGCAGATTCACGGGAATCCTGGAACGAATTGGCGTGCGGGGCGATACCGACACTCCTGACTTCCAGGTGAAGTCCAGCACGCATGCCGTGGACTTGCGCACTCGCTTTCAGGCACTGGTTGATGCCAAGAACGGGGACACGCAATTGCAGGAAGTGCAGTCACATTTCTGGAATACAACCGTGCAATCTCAGGGCAGCGTGGCCCGAAGAGCAGGCCAGAAGGGGAAAGAAGCCGTCATCCACATGGCTTCGAGTGCCGGCAGAATTCAGGATCTTCTTCGTTTATTCATCAAATCACCGCGCGCACCCATGGATGGGGTGGTCAGCTTTCGCGCCACCGCCACAATTCCACCGGGCAAGACTCCGTTCCTGAAGAAAGTCACGTTGACGGGAGATTTTGGAATTGATGAGGGGAATTTCAAGCCGCGCACCCAGGAGAAGGTCAATAAACTTAGCGCAGGAGCACGGGGCGAAAAGGGCGAGGAGAAGGATGGGGCCGATCTGCAGACGGTGCTGACGAATTTGAAGGGACATGTCGCGCTCAGTAACGGTATTGCAAAATTCTCTCACTTGTCGTTCACTATGCTGGGCGCATCGGCACAATTGGATGGCAGCTACAACGTGATCACAGAGAAAATCGACCTGCACGGAATGCTGAGGACTGATGCGGAACTCGCCAATACCGTACATGGACCCAAAGCCTTGTTTCTGAAAGTGCTTGATCGGTTTTTCAAAAAGAAGCATGCGGGCTACATAGCGCCGGTGAAAATCACGGGAACGTACGATCACCCTTCCTTCGGGCTTGATCTTAGCGGGAAACATCAGCATCACGCGTCAGGCGAATAG
>DAIMDJ010000229.1:0-4987 GCA_036725905.1 Terriglobales bacterium | reverse complement strand
CGTTCGCTGCCTTGCATGATCTCGACAACGTCGCGCGAAGCCGATTCTGCCAGGTCGACCAAAGCCTGCTGACTGACCGAGGGATTTTCGAGCAAGGCCGAAAGCAACGCCGGACGCAGGTTCTTCGCGGAGACCATATAATCGAGCACTTCCTTCGGGGTGTTTGGGTCTGCAGCTACTGCCCGCGATGCAACTTCGTCCCACCCTGCCAGCGTGAGCTGCGCCTGCTGCCCGAAAATTTTGTTGTGAGTCGCAAGATAAACGAGGATCTCGATCATTTCGTTTGCCGGCACAGAGAGCGATCCCTTCGAAGCAGCCTGCATCACATTCGATGGCAAGGCCGAAACGCGGATGAGATCGATCATGCGCGGCATGAAGGCATTCCCAGGGGCAATTACATTACAGGATTACGCAGTGGGCGCCCGTTTGCCAGCTTTTTGAGGGGTGGTAAGGTTACTTTAGAGACCGTGGACCGGCGCTGCATAAGCTTCACGAATGGCGACACTCTGATAGCAGTTCTTGGGAACTTCGGGCGAACTTGGCGAATCTCGGCGGTTAAAGAAGAGTTAAAGACCTTCTACCGCAAAGTTCGCCAAGAAAAACTCGCAAAGATCGCCAAGAAAAAACCTTTCTAACCCCGAGAGATACTGTCTACTGTTTCTCTCCTCGCCTCATCCGCAAATACCCCCGGATAAGCGGCTGCAGATCCCCATCCAGCACGCGGTCCACATCTCCAATTTCAACCTTGGTTCGGTGATCCTTAATCAGCCGATATGGCTGCAGCACATATGACCGAATCTGCGAGCCGAAGTCGATGTCGAGCTTCGAATCTTCAATCTTCCTCGTGGCCTCTCGTTTCTTTTCCATCTCAAATTCGTACAGCTTCGATCGCAGCATGCTCATGGCGCGCTCGCGATTTTTATGCTGCGAACGCTCGTTTTGGCAACTCGCGACCAGCCCCGTCGGAATATGTGTGATGCGCACGGCTGAATCCGTCGTATTCACGTGCTGTCCACCCTTGCCGCTCGAGCGGTAGGTGTCCACGCGAATTTCTTCGGGCTTGATGACAACTTCGATGCTGTCGTCAATTTCCGGCGAAACAAAGACGCTGGCAAACGACGTGTGCCGCCGCTTGGCTTGATCAAACGGCGAAATGCGCACCAGTCGATGCACCCCGATTTCGCCAACCAGCAACCCATAGGCGTACTCTCCATTCACCGCAAACGTCGCTGATTTCAGTCCCGCTTCTTCGCCCGGCTGATAATCGTAGAGAACTGTCTGAAATCCTTGCCGCTCCGCCCAGCGCAGGTACATTCGCAACAGCATGTCAGCCCAATCCTGCGACTCTGTGCCCCCGGCACCAGGATGAATCGTCACAATCGCGTTACGCGCATCATTTTCGCCCGACAGCAGAGTCTCAGTCTCAAGCCGGTCAACCAGCTCGCGCAACGAATCAATTTCGCGGCGTAGGTCGCCATCCACGACCTCGCCTTCGCGCGCCAGCTCAAAGTAAGCAGAGATGTCATCACTGCGCCGTATCAGTTCGGCCTCAGTGGACAACCCTTCTTCCAGGCGCTTCTTCTCACGCATTACCTGTTGGGATTTTTGAGGATTCGACCAGAGATTCGGATCAGCGGCTTGCTTTTCAATCTCGGCTAATTGCTGACGCAACTTTCCTGCGTCAAAGGTACTCCCGGAGGTCACGTACCTTATCTTTCAACCCTGCATACTCTTGTTCCAGTTCTTCTACCATGTTGACCTCCACATCAAGACGACACCAGATCTTTTCAGTGTCCTCTGCGAACCTCGGCGCGCTCTGCGGTTAAAATCTTTCCCAATTCGAGCGTCGCAAAGAATTAGCGGCTTACTTTTCTCCGTTCCAAAAGGCGCGTCAGCAGCCCCGCCACAGAAATTATCGCACATAGATAAGCAAACCAGTCACCCTGACGCGTATAGAACGTGGTGACGTTCAAAAGCGCATATGGAGCGTCGAGCACTGTCCTCACTTTCCTGGGCACGCTGGCCACAATGCGTCCGTACGGGTCAATCGAGGCGGTCACACCGGTGTTCGTGTCGCGCAATAGCCAGCGCGAGTTCTCCACAGCGCGCATGCGCGCCTGCTTCAAGTGCTGCGCGAACGCGCCGCTGTCACCATACCAGCCATCGTTAGAAATATTCACTAAAACCTGAGATCCGAAAGCGGCAAACTGCCGTACTTCATCCGGGAAAATCGATTCATAGCAGATGAACACGCCCAGCTTCGTCCCGCCTGCATCAAGCGGCGCACGCGACGTGCCCCGCGCAAAATCCCCGACTTCCTTTGTCAATCCGCCGGCAAATGAAAATACACGCTTGAAGGGAACATATTCCCCGAAAGGCACCAGATGGACCTTGTCATAGCGCGCCACCCATTCGCCGTTCGGGCTGACTAAGCTGCCAGAGTTATAGACCTCCGTCGCCTGCTGCGGCGTCTGGCTGGCATTCCGAATTCCCAAACTCCCGACAAGCACCCACGTCTGCGACTCACGCGCGATATTGCTTACCGTCTCACGAAACGTCGGATCAGTCGTGTAAAACGGAGCCGGAGACTCAGGCCACACGATCAGGTCGCGCTTTCTCGCTCGTTCACCATTCGGTGTGCTGAGGCTGATCGAGGTCAAATCCTTAAGAGTGGTCTTGAAATATTCTTCCGTCCAATCCGATCCTTCTACGGCTGGAATGTTCTGCTGCACCAGTCGAGCCACGTGATCAGCGGGCAAGGCCGGAGGATTTACCAACGTGCCCACTTGCAGCACTACGATGGCAACCACCGATGCCAGCAGCAGGGAATTGCGCCTTTCCCGCCGAGTGCGGTCTCGATGCAACAGAAATGCAGCCGCCACTGCCACGTTGACCACCATGATTTCAAACGAAACTCCATATACCCCGGTTACAGTTGCGATCCGCGCCAATGGAATGTTGTCGACCTCGGTCACTCCTAACAGATCCCAGGGGAAACCCGAAATGCGTGTTCGAGCTAATTCAACAGCCACCCACACAAATGGAGCGAGCACGAGGGTCCGCCGCCCTGCCGTATTCTTTCCAGCAAGCAAAGCGACAATCAAACCGAACACGCCGTGATAGATGCCGAGGTAGAGGCAAAAAAGAATGAGAATTCCCAGCGCCGCGAGAGCGTTCACGCCGCCGTACTGGCGCATGGTGTTGTAAATCCAATAGCATGTGCCCGCATACCAGATGATTCCGCAGACATAACCGAGCGCAAACCCTTGCAGCGGGCTGGCGGGAACGAGCTTAGTTCCTTCCGATAATTGCAAAGTATCCGGAGGCTGGGCCCGCAGAAGCGCCGCCAACAATGGCGCGACTGCAATCCAGCAAAGCATGTAAAGATTGGGCAGTGGAAAGATTAGGATCTGTAGGACAGCCGAGAGAAGAACAAGAAGCCAGGCATTCTTGTGAATCCGCCGCACTGGGGAAGGATAACAAACGAAGCTCTTTCGCGGCCCGCAGCAGCAAAGACTTAGGTGCTTTTCCCGCTCTATCCCGCACTCGGCGTATCAGCTAACATAATTCGGTATGGGGATCCTCGTCACCATCGGAATTCGCCTTCTGGAGGGCATGTTCGCGATCGGTGCAATCGGCTCGTTCATCGTGCTGGTGCTGACCGGAATTGAGGACTTTGAGACTCTCATAGGCTCTGGCGATTCTACCCATACTGAAGAATCAGCTATTTAATGGCATCGTCCTACCAGCCCGGCACTCCATCAAATCGCGTCCGAATCGTTGTCGCCACGTCAGTCATGCTGACGTTCATCTCCTATTGGAGGGCGGCCGCCATCGTGCTGAACGACCTAGGTTCGTCCGCCTTCTACGCCGCTGGCATCGCCGAACAAGCAGTCGGTAAGTCCGCTCCCTGGTTCATCGTTGCCGTCATGCTGTTCTCGTTCACCGTCCGAGCAGTGTACGTCGAGAGCTGCTCGATGTTTGTCCGCGGCGGCGTGTACCGCGTAGTGAAGGAAGCTCTGGGCGGAACCCTGGCCAAAATGAGCGTCTCCGCCCTCATGTTCGATTACATCCTGACCGGGCCAATCTCTGGCGTATCTGCCGGGCAGTACATCGCCGGCCTCATCAATGATGTCTTCGTTACCCTGGACACACATGGCTGGGTTCCGCGCGCCGTGCATGCCATGTTCCACGGCACGCCTCACGTAAACGTCAACTGGACTTCAGTCGTCTTTGCCGCAGCAGTCACCGTTTATTTCTGGTGGCAAAACACCAAAGGAATTCAGGAGTCCAGCGAGAAGGCGCTCCGCGTAATGCAGATTACAACCGTGATGGTCGTGCTGCTGCTAGGTTGGTCGGCCATCACTTTGCTGAAGCAGGGCTACCAGCCTGTTCCGTTGCCAACCGGGCACAATCTGCAATTCGGTCACGAGGCTCTGGGTTTTCTCAACCACACCGATCTCGCGCATGACTTGGCGCGAAAGTTCGGCCTACTTGGGATTCTGATTGCCTTCGGTCACTCTGTCCTGGCTATGAGCGGCGAGGAATCGCTCGCCCAGGTGAACCGGGAATTGGCGCATCCCAAGCTGAAGAATCTGAAGCGCGCCGCCGTGATCATTGCAATCTACAGCTTCGTCTTTACCGGCCTGACCGCGTTGCTGTTCGTGATGATCATCCCAGATTCAGTGCGTGTTCCTGTTTACAAGGACAACCTGATCGCCGGCCTGGCCATGTACTTATGGGGCCCGCAAATCCTGCGCCTCGCGTTTCGCGCATTCGTGGTAGTGGTTGGATTCCTGATTCTCTCCGGCGCCGTGAACACCGCCATCATCGGCTCCAATGGCGTCCTGAATCGAGTCTCCGAAGACGGAGTCCTGCCCGACTGGTTCCGTCAGCCCCACCCGCGTTTCGGCACGACCTATCGCATCGTCAACCTGGTCGTATTTCTCCAGCTGATCCAGTACGAATTCGTCCGCCTCGTCAAGGA
>DAIMDJ010000228.1:0-5042 GCA_036725905.1 Terriglobales bacterium | reverse complement strand
CGCTCGGAGAGCGGTTTGCGGTTGTACTCTTCCGACTTGCCGCGTGGAATGCTCAGCGACTCCCAATCACTGGAGCGGAAATGTTTGGCTAGAAATACGATCTGCCCGATGTGGTAGGCATAATGCGCCACTTGCCGGTTCAGGGCTTGCAGAACGGTGTGCGGTTCGCCGCGGATGGTGACTGTGCGCATCACATCCTCGGGCTTGAGCGTCTCGATTGCTGAGAATACGCAGGTCCAGCCCTCTTCCCACCGGCGCATCACTTCGGCCCGCGTTGCGTCAGCATCCATTTCGAATTCCTGGTCGCGATGCCGGTCCGGCTTCTCGCCGTCGGTTGTAAGGAAATCCGTGAAGCGGGAACGCATGTTGCCGGCCATGTGCTTCATAACGACGGCGATGGAATTTGCTTCTGGGTCAAGCGTAGTAAATAGTTCTTCATCCTTAAGCTGTGCGATAGCGCCTTCGGCGAGGCGCTTATAGCCTCGAAACTGGCGACGGGCTTCGTCGAGATAATGGCTTCCAAGGGGCTGGCTCATGACATGTAACTCTGTTCTTAGCGGCGAAGCTATGCCGCTGTTTGCGAGCGGTCGCAACCTATGCAATCGAAGCTGGCGGACCGGCCGGCTGCACTTGTACCTCGATTCCTCCCAGCCACTTGGCCATGAAGTTATACAGAAACGCGCCGATCGCACCGAAGACGAAACCCAGGACACCATAGAAGATTGGCGCGAAAAGTCCAAAAATCAGGCCACCAATTGCTCCGAGGGGATTGTCGTGGCCACCGGCCATTGAACCGATCAAACTGGCAAGCAGGAAAAACGGCAACAAGATCAAACCGATCACAGCATAGATTGCACCCATGATCTTCGCGACAGAAAGTACTCCGACAGACGTGATTGTACGCATAGAAAACGCTCCCCCTTTTAGAGTGGACTCAAGGCCTACCCCAACCACCCCCTCCTGGCGACTCGATCCTGATTCGCTCTCCCTTACGTAAGCGGACATTAAACTTGCCGGGCAATTCTTGCGTCGAGCCATTCTGACGAACTACGAACGCCTTTCCCGGCGCTCCATCTTTTCCGCCACTCAATCCCCACGGCCCACGCGTGCGGCGTTCTGCTAGAAGCGTGACCTCAGCATCAGTCAGCACCTCGATTTCACGAACAATACCGTCACCGCCGGGGTACTGTCCCTTGCCTCCGCTGTTCGGGCGTAGCGAGTATCGACGCACTCGCAAAGGATAGGAATACTCCAGCGCCTCCGCCGGAGTGTTCAGCGAATTTGTCATGTGGGTGTGAACGCCTGAGACGCCAGGCTTGCCTGGCCTGGCCCCCATGCCGCCGGCAATCGTTTCGTAGTAGGCAAAAGGCTCGCCGGTCCGCGGGTCGAGTCCGCCGATGGTGAGGTTATTCATGGTACCCGACGCTGCAGCGGGAATGCGGTCCGGAACCGCCTGCGCGAGAGCGCGCAGGAGTACATCCACAATACGCTGCGAGGTCTCCACATTTCCGCCCGCTACGGCTGCGGGAGGACGCGCATTCACTACAGTTCCGGGCGGCGCAATCAAGTGAATGGGCCGCATGAGGCCCGTAGTTGCGGGAACATCTTCCCTAAGCAGGCAGCGAAATACGTAAAAGCAGGCGGAATATGTGATCGCCTCGACGGCATTCACGCTGCCCGCCACCTGCGGATCGCTGCCGGTGAAGTCAACCCTGACTACGCTGGTGTGGGGCGGGCGCCCTCGCCCGCGATCGCGACCAAATGTAATCTCGACCGCAAGCCTGATCGGCTTCTGGCTGATACCATCATTGTCCAAAAAATCCTCCGCTCGGTAGGACCCCGGAGGCACGCGCTTCAGAAACTCCCGCATCATTTCTTCGGAATAATCCAGCAGCTCGCGCGCCGCCTGATGCGTGCGCTGCAAGCCGTAGCGGGCACAGACTTCGCGCAAACGTTCAGCTCCGGTGTGGCAGGCTGCAATCTGCGCGCCGAGATCGCCTTCGCGCTCGTCAGGCGTGCGTACGTTGTTGAGCAATAGCGCGAGAATATCGCGGTCCATCTTGCCCGCGCGCATGATCCGCACCGGCGGAATCCGCAGGCCTTCCTGATAAATTTCGCGGCATAGGCCCATAGAGCCCGGATACGCGCCGCCGACGTCGGCGTGATGAGCGCGGGATGCGACGTAAAAATCCGGGAAGTTGCCAGCTTTTCGCGGGCGGGGGCGCCCGCGCCACATATGCACCGGCGCGACCAGCGTGATGTCCGGCAGGTGCGTTCCGCCGCGAAAAGGATCGTTCAGCATAACCATGTCGCCCGGCTCGAGCGAGAACGCCTCCACGGCTGCCCGCACCGACATGGGCATAGAGCCGAGATGCACTGGCATGTGATCACCCATGGCGATTACTTCACCGTCGGGATCGAACACCGCGCACGAATAATCGCGCCGCTCTTTGATGTTCGGTGAGAACGCAGTACGGCGCAGCGCCGCACCCATTTCTTCGGCGATGGAGTGATAAATATTTTTGAAAATTTCCAGCTCAATCGGATCGCGCATGATGACTTGGGATTTCGGCAACGTCGAACATGATCGAATCTTCTCCTTCCGCGGTCAAGTTGCTCACGAATCTTCTCTCATGAGAACCAAATATCTCCTCAGTCGTCTTAGACGGAGCCTCTGTGCGAAGTAAATTGTGTTGACAACCACCCTCAATGCTCCGCAATATCTGCAAGTGAGAACCGTGCCCGAGGACTTGATTGGCAGCGATTTGAAATCGGGCCTCGGTTCAACCTTGCAAGGGAAAATCGTTCGCGGAGGAAACTTCATGCCAGCCAAGAAAAAAGCAAAAAAGAAAAAGAAACACTAACCGTCAGCAAGACGTAGCTCGCGAAAAGCGAGGATTTCGTTATTGCCTCTCGAGAGAAGCACCTCTTGAGGGGCTTTTTCGTTGTGGTTTGGCCGAGAGACCTTTCAAGTCCCACACTAATTTTTTTAACTTCGGGGTTGTCGGCGAAGCTACTTCGTGCTAGAAACGGCTAAGAGACTGAGCGCGCTTCCGCAAGACATGCGACTTTGGGAAGCGCCAGCCTGAATCTCATGAGCCCGCGCAACCGAGCCGCCGCCAAATCGTCGAAAGCCTCGGAAGTTCTAATCCCGGAGAAGCTTTATTTCCGTATCGGCGAAGTGGCTCGCCTCTGTCACCTGCCCGCCTACGTGCTGCGCTTTTGGGAAACCGAGTTCCCCCAGCTCAAGCCCGTGAAAAGCAGCACTGGGCAGCGGATGTATCGCCGCAAGGACGTTGAGAATGTTCTGCGAATTAAGCAGCTTCTCTATGAGGAGGGTTTCACCATCCCAGGCGCCCGTCAATTCTTGAAGTCTGAGGGTAAAGGCGATAAGAAGCAGTCGCCACTTCCGTTCCCCGCCCGATCTGGTTCTGATTTGAAGTACGTCCGCCAGGGATTGCGCGAGATTCTCACCATGCTTTCGGCAAGGCACTGAAACAGCATTAAGCGTTTAGCCTTCGCCCGTCGCATTTGTCCCACAGCATTGGCCAAAAAAGCACAGACTGCATGGCTACCGTTCCTCCGTAACATGTCAGCCTATTTTTTGGTTGACCATTGACCGTCTCTCACGGCAGACTCTCAAAAGTAGGCTTCCCGGCCTGAATTTTTCCTCGCGTTGGAGCCTTCGATGAACGGTATGGGCGTTCCTCTCATCGCACAATTGTGTCTGGCTTTCGGCATGGCTGGTCTCTTTTGGCCCGAAAAATTTCTGGCCGTCTTCGACGTGCTCATGTTCCCCTGGCCTTCCGGCTACCGCACCGTGCGCGCCAACAGCATCGCGGCCATCATTCTGGCCCTGCTGCTTTTTCTTGGGATCTGGGCACGACCGCACTGAGGATTCGGCACCTGTCGCACACGCACAACTTAGCGCCCGCGTTTGAAGAATTGCACTGCGCGCTCGTGCTTTTCCGCGGCTTCACGCGTTTTGAACGTCCCCAAGTTGCGGCGTCGGCCGGTCTTGGGATTCTTTTTGCGGGAGTACAGTCGATACTCTCCTGATTTCATTTTGCGAATCATGTCTTTTAATACCCAGCATTAGGATGATCGGCCCTGAATTGCTGTAGCCTGTTTTCGCACCGAAAGGCGGAACATTCTCCTTTCGATCTAGAGCTACGTTCTCCGCCTCCTACTTGGATTTCTGTATTGCGCCACCAAACGCTCGCCATCTCTACTACAATATTGTTCTCTAAAGGAGGGACCGCAGATGAACATCCTGGTGCTGGCGTTAGCATTGGCGCTGATGCCCGCTGGCGGGCAAGCGCAGGGTGGTATTCAGGCTCCCGGAAACAAGACACCAAACACTCAGAACCAGCCGCTCAGTCAGCGCGGCATCGAACGAATTGTGGAGGAAGTCCATCATCAACTTGTGTTGCTTCCGTATTACGGAGTTTTCGATAACCTCGCCTACAAGGTTTCCCCGGACGGCACGGTTACGCTGCTGGGTCAAGTCGCACGGCCTACGCTGAAGTCGGATGCCGAGCGCGTGGTGAAGAAAATAGAAGGCGTCGAACGCGTCGATAACCAGATTCAGGTGCTGCCGACGTCGCCCTTCGACGACCAGATTCGGCGTGCAACTTATCGAGCCATCTATGGCAACGAAGTCTTGAGTCAATACGCGCTGCGGGCCGTGCCCCCGATTCACATCATCGTGAATAATGGGCACGTTACGCTGGAAGGTGTGGTGGCTCGGCAAATGGATAAACAGATCGCCGAGATGCAGGCCAAGAGCGTGCCCAACGTTTTCTCGGTCACAAACAATCTCAGGGTGGAAGAAGAGGGCAAATAAGAACAATGCGGGATTCGCTCTTTAACCCTACTGAAGAATACAAGACGGGTGTGGCTTGATCGTTGGTAAGCGAACCACGCCCGTTTTTTTCTTCGTACTGCTAGGGATCATCGTCTTCTTCTTGATCTATGCGGGTGTGCGACGGAGCCAACAGACTCCGCCGCCGGAGCCATCCTTACGTCAAAATAGGTGACCC
>DAIMDJ010000227.1:0-5049 GCA_036725905.1 Terriglobales bacterium | reverse complement strand
GGTGAGACCGATTACCGGATCGCCGCCATCCCGCTCGGCGGTTACGTGAAGATGAGCGGTGAGAACCCGATGGATGAGCGTACCGGCGATCCCCGGGAATTCTTATCGCATCCGCGCTGGCATCGTTTCATCATCGCCATTGCTGGTCCCGCCATGAATATCGTGCTCGCCATCGGGCTGCTGACCTGCGTGTACATGGTGCATTACGAGACTCCGGTGTTTTTAGATAAGCCGGCGGTGATCTCGTGGATCAAACAGGATTCTCCCGCGGCCAAAGCTGGATTGCAGCCGGGAGATCGCATCATCAGAATTGATGGAGTTGAGAATCCCACATGGGAGCAGGTTTATCTCAAGGTGATGCTTAGCCCGAACCAGCCGCTGGATGTCACTGTGCTGCGCAACGGGAAAGATATTGAGAAACAAATCGTGCCGGTGGCGGTGACCAGCAATCAAGTGGGGTCTGCGGGATGGTATGCCGACGAATCGGTGATAGTCGGCAATCTTGAACCAAAGATGCCGGCGGCGAAAGCCGGCATTAAAGAAGGCGACAAGGTAGTTGCTATGGATGGCAAGCCCTTGCCGTCCATCGACACCATGATCGAGCGTCTGCAAGAGAGTAAAGACAAGCCGGTGCAACTCACAGTAGTGCGCGATGGTAAAACGCTCAACTTTACCGTCCAGCCCGTGCTGGCAAATGCTGGCCCTGACAGCCCGACTGAAAAGCGCTACCGCATCGGTTTCCAGAACGCGCCAGAGACAAAGGTCAGCAAACTGTCGCCATCTGATGCTTTCAATCGCTCGCTCGAGGAAAATAAAAAAGGCTCGGTGCTGATTCTTCAGCTCGTCGAGAAGTTAGTCGAACGTAAGATCTCGATGCGCACCATCTCCGGTCCAATCGGAATCGCCCAGCAGGCCGGGGAGGCCGCGCAGGAAAAGGGCTGGATCCCGTTGTTGGCGCTGACTTCGGCGATTAGCCTTAATCTTGGCATTTTCAATCTACTGCCAATTCCGATACTCGATGGCGGCGTCATCCTACTGCTCTTTGTCGAGAGCATCATCCGGCGCGACATCAGCTTGCAGATCAAAGAGCGTATCTATCAAGCGGCTTTTGTCTTCCTGGTATTGTTCGCCGCGATGGTCATTTACAACGACCTTGCGAAGACCTTGCCGGGGGTGATGCAGAGGCTGCCGTAGCACTCCTTCCGTGCGCCGCTGCCCCAATTCTTCGGGCTGCTTGGTGTTCGTGGCGCAATCAAACGATTGTACATACTGTACTTATCTAATGTACGATATGAACGAGGTCCAATCATGACTGCTTCGAAGCCCGCTGCCCTGCAGAAAGTGCGAGTAAGCCGGTCGCAACTGCGGCAGAACCAGAGCAAAATCTTCAGGCAAGCAAGAGGTCGCAGGGTTATCGAGGTTACGGCCTGGGATGAGGAAGACGAAAAATACTTGGTAGATAAGCGTTATTTCAATCATCTATTGCGTACTTTGCGATCCACTCTGGAAACACTTGAAATAACAACCAACCCGAGGCTGTTTGGCCAACTCTTGCGGGCTGCTAATACGATCGATGCTGAGGTCCGCTCCGGGAAGCTGCATTCCTTCGAGGAGGCTTTCGGGGAACCGTAGCTTGGCTTATAGAATTCAGTTCACTCGCGACGGCTTGAAAGATGCAAAAGCCCTACCCAGGAATGTCAAGAATTCTCTTGCAAGGGAACTGAAGGCGATACTTGCCAGAAATCCGACGAGTAGTTCGGAAGCATTGCGCGAGCCGCTCGCCGGATGGCGCACTTTCCACTGGGGCAAGTACCGCGTGGTTTTCAAGCTCTACGACGATCTCCAGATTATCGCAGTCGCTGGAATCGGCAAACATTCATCACACGCCCTTCAGGACATTTATAAGCGATTGGAGGAGTTGGCTAAGACTGGTCGGCTCGCCGAAAAAATCGTAGCCGCTCTTCGTGGGTTCTCGGAGTCGGAGAAGTAGCACCGACGGCAGAGTTTGCGTGCTAAACTAAAGATTCCAAATGGCAAGTATTCAACGTAGGAAGACCGTTGCCGCCTTGATTGGCGGGGTCCGCGTCGGATCAGATGCACCAGTTGTGGTGCAATCGATGACCAACACCGATACCGCCGATGTGGCATCAACTGCGCAGCAAGTGGCCGCTCTGGCTCGGGCGGGATCGGAACTGGTTCGGGTAACCGTGAATAACGAAGAAGCCGCGGCAGGCGTCGCGCCCATTGTCGACGAACTCGAAAAACGGGGCATCCGCGTACCGATCATCGGTGACTTTCATTACAACGGCCACATCCTGCTCAAGAAATATCCCGAGTGTGCCAGGGCACTGGACAAATACCGCATCAATCCCGGCAATGTGAGCGTGGGCCGGAAAGACGACTCCAATTTCCGCACCATGATTGAAGTTGCCGTCGAAAATCAAAAGCCAGTGCGCATCGGGGTGAACTGGGGATCGCTGGACCAGCCGCTGCTGACGCGCATGATGGACGAGAACTCGCGTCTCGAAGAACCTAAAGACGCCCGCGAAGTCACCATGGAAGCGATGGTCGTGAGCGCGTTGAATTCGGCGGCGCTGGCGGAAAAATATGGCTTGCGGCCGGATCAGATTATTCTCAGCGCGAAAGTCAGCGGCGTGCAGGATTTGATTGATGTCTATCGATCATTGGCGGCGCGTTGCTCTTATCCACTGCATTTGGGATTGACCGAAGCCGGCATGGGCGCGAAAGGAATCGTAGCATCCAGCGCGGCCCTGGGCGTGCTGCTGCAGGAAGGCATCGGGGACACCATCCGCGTTTCGCTGACGCCCGCTCCCGGCGGCGATCGCGCGGAAGAGGTTCGCGTCGCGCAGCAGATTCTGCAGTCCCTCGGAATCCGCAGCTTCAGCCCGCAGGTCACTGCTTGTCCCGGTTGCGGACGCACCACCAGCACCTTCTTCCAGGAAATGGCCGAGCAGATTCAGTCCTATCTTCGCGAGCAGATGCCGGTGTGGAAGGGACGCTACTCCGGCGTGGAAGAGATGAAAGTTGCCGTCATGGGATGTGTGGTCAACGGCCCAGGCGAGTCGAAGCACGCGAATTTGGGAATTTCTCTGCCGGGAACATTTGAAGAACCAAAAGCTCCCGTCTACGTTGATGGCCGTCTGTTCACGACCCTAAGAGGCGACCGGATAGTGGCGGAATTTATCAAGATCCTCGACCGGTATGTGGAGTCACACTACGCCGATGTAGGCGCGGGCGTCCCCGCCCGTGCGGTGTAGGCGCGAAGGCCTTATTGCACGCGCGAGGACGCGCGCGCCTAGATCGGAATGCTGAGTTCAGAATTGAAAGAGAGTCTACGCGAGCGTCTCGCTCGTGGCGGAGCTAGGCGAGCAGGGGCAGTTCAGAGTTGGAGCCCTTGTCGTACACTGGATCCGCAATCCGCTGCAACTCTGGATAGTGAGTCAGCAGCGGCTCCGGCGCCTGGACGCGTTTTCCCGTCAGCATGTGTTTAATTTGCAGCGCATTCACTCCCGCTTTCGCTTCGAAGTGATTGTTGGCAACTACATACGTTATCTCAGCTTTTTGCGCGATGCGTTCGATCTTCTCTTTCCAGCCACTCAACTCCGCTTCGCTGTACAGATAGTTGTAGCGGTCGGCAGCTTTCTCCGCGTCGAACCACTGATCGTAATTGCGCCCGTGGAGACGCACGTAACCGAGTTGTGAGGTCACATGTTCTGTGGGCTGCAATGCACGCCCTATGAGCGGCTGATCGATATTGCAGAAAGAAATACTTCGCTTCATAAAATAGGCGATAGTCTCCGGATTGTTCCAGCTATCGTGCCGGACTTCCACCACGCGTGGATACTCAATGAACTGCCGCGCCAGGTGCTCCACATACTCGCGGTTGAGCGACGTGTTCTTGAACGAGACGGGAAACTGAATGAGCAGCGCGCCCAGCCTGCCCTCACCTGCAAGCGCTTCAAGTCCCTCCCGAGCGAGTTGTTCGTCTTCGTCATTCGGGCGGATGCTGGCGGCAGAAGTTGGTTCCATGACGGCGAGGGGATTATGGGTAAAGGAGCGATGCAGTTTCGCGGTGAACATGAATTTCGGATTCACCGCGGTCGCCCGATGCACCCAGAGCTTGGCTATGTGTGGCTTGATGTGTCCGTAAAAAGAAGTATTGATCTCGACCACGTCGAAGCACTGCGCCAGCAGATCAAGGGGATGCTGCTTGCGATGCTGCATCCCCGCGGGATAAAAAACTCCCTCCCAATCTTTGTACGACCAGCCAGCCGTGCCAATGCGGATTTTCGGTGAGGATTCCATCGATGCAAAGGAGGAAGGGCGCTGCAAGCAGGTTAGCACAGCGGATGGGGTTCGCGACTGGACGCGCGAGGACGCGCGCGCCTACATTGGGAGTTAATAAAACATCAAGGCTACCCAATACACGCCATTGGGATAGCTCGCCGTACGTGCGTAGCAACTTCCAACTGCGAATGCGCGGATGCTCCGGTCGCTAATCGCCCGTGGGGCGCTTGATGGCAAGCTCTGCGGCTGATTACTGGTGTAGCGGAGAAGATACCGGCTCCGTGCCATTTCTCGCGACATCGGCGTGTTGATCGAATTTGCTTGCGCCATTGAGCACGCCGCTGCTTGTGCCGCGCCGCTGTTCAGCCGCTGCAAGCCCGAAAGACGCTTCTGTTGACGCATCTGGGCCACGCTGGCTGCAGCCAGGTCCTGGGAAGTCTGCGTTGAGTATGTGGCTCTTCCCTCCCCGAAATCCTGCGTGACGAAAAGCAAGTAGCCATTGCGCACCACGCCAAATCCGGCCACGTTGAATGAAGGATTTAGGAGATTTTCACGATGCGGAGCTGAGCGCATGAGACTCGCATAGATCTGATCCACAGTCGCAGCAGTCGCGACATTTTCGCCACCACGCTCCAGATGCAGATTAGTACTCGCGGTCAAGCGCTGTGCCAGCGGCGCCTCTCCTGGAAGCTGATGCGAAAGCTGCTGTCGTTCTGCAATAGCAGCCGCGTGCTCGCGTGC
>DAIMDJ010000226.1:0-5053 GCA_036725905.1 Terriglobales bacterium | reverse complement strand
CCTCACGCCGCCGCTTTGCTTCCGCTGGATCGAGCGCCCGGCACTTGCCTGAATAAATCGCTTGCCGCTGCTCGGCCACGGCGCTCTCGCGCTCCTTCTGCAACTCTTCTTCCGTGCAGAAGCATAGATAGGCCTTACCTTCCTGAAGCAAGCGCTCAGCGTGCTCGCGATAAATTTCCAGCCGGTCTGATTGCCGGTAGGGACCATACGAACCGCCCACGTCCGGTCCTTCATCCCAATCCAGCCCGAGCCATTTCAAATCGTCAATCAGCTGTGTTTCAAATCGCGCTTCGCTGCGCTCAATATCCGTATCCTCGACGCGCAGAACCATGGTGCCGCGCTTCTGCCGCGCGAAGAGCCAGTTAAACAGGGCAGTGCGCGCATTTCCCACGTGAAGATGTCCGGTAGGAGAAGGAGCAAAGCGCACACGTACGGGGGGATTTGCAGTCACAAAATGATGTTAGCAGGTTGAAGAATTTCCGCTCTGACGTTAAGCGTCGCTCGGAATCAAATGAGGGAGCAGTTGGATGCAGATTTTCGACTATAGATCAAAGCCCAATTGCAGCCTGGCTGCTTCCGACATCCGGGTCGGATTCCATGGAGGATCAAACACAACATCAACATGAACTTCTTTCACTTCGGGGAGCGCGGCCAGCTTGCTTTCCACATCGGCTTTAAGCACGTTGCCCATGCCGCATCCCGGGGCGGTCATAGACATCTTGATATCAATTTTCTTCCCGCCCTCATCGGTTGGCGCAATCTCGCAGGAGTAGATCAATCCCAGATCGACGATGTTGACGGGAATCTCAGGATCGTAGATGGTCTTCATTTGGTCCCAAACCATCTGCTCGCTGAAGGCCTCCTGCTGCACCGCCGGAGTTTGTGCGGCAGCGCCCGACAAGCCCAGAGCATCTGCGTTGTCGACATCAACGCGAAACATCTCTCCGAAATCGGTAGCAACCGTGTAGCTATTGCCGCGAGATTGCATGATCCTCACGGCTGTACCCGCCGGCAAGCTGCTGCTCATTCCACTTGGAATCTGTATAGCCTCGCAGGCGCGATTCAGAGTAATCCGATCGCCGAAATTCATCTCAACTACCTCGTTACGCTACTCCGTCGATACTGTGTCTTGTTTGCCTTCGAGCGCGGCCTGCAGTGTGTGCCATGCTAAGGTCGCGCACTTGACGCGCACAGGGAATTCAGAAACGCCGGAGAAAACGGCGAGCTTCCCCAGTTCAGCCCGATCTCCGTTCACCTGTCCGGTCGTCACAAGTTTGTGGAACACTTCAAAGAGCTTTTCTGCGTCCGCTCTACTCTTTCCTTTCAGAATCTGAGTCATCATCGATGCGGAAGCCTTTGAAATTGCGCATCCCGAACCCTGGAAGCTGATATCGCGGATTGAATCGCCGTCCAGATTTAAATACACAGTGAAATGGTCACCGCAGAGTGGGTTGTAACCTTCTGCCTTGTGGTCAACAACAGCAAGCTCCCGATAATTGCGCGGCGCCTTGCTGTGTTCCAGAATGACGTCCTGATATAGCTCGCGCAGATCAGCCATCAGGCAAATACCTCCTGGACCTTCAGAATGCCCTCGGCGAGCACGTCCACCTCATCTTTGGTGTTGTAGAGCGCAAAGGAAGCACGCGCAGTCGCAGGGACGCCGAAGCGCTGCATAACGGGTTGCGCGCAGTGATGGCCCGTCCTGATCGCAATACCCTCCTGGTCGAGAACCGTCCCGACATCGTGCGGGTGGATGCCTTCGATTACGAACGAGAGCACGCCCGCGCGCTCTCGCGCCGTACCGATCAAACGCACTCCGGGAATGGCGGAAATCTTCTCTGTCGCATAGGCCAGTAATTCGTGCTCGTACGCCGCGATATTGTCCATCCCAAGCCTATTCAAGTATTCGATGGCCGCGCCTAAGGCTATCGCACCGGCAACATTGGGCGTGCCTGCTTCAAACTTAAACGGCAGTTTGTTATAGACCGTTTTTTCGAACGTGACCGAGCTGATCATATCCCCGCCGCCCTGGTACGGAGGCATGTCTTCCAACAATGCAGATTTGCCGAACAGAACGCCAATGCCAATAGGGCCGAACATCTTGTGACTGGAAAAAGCGTAGAAGTCGCAATCCAGTGCTTGCACGTTGACCTTCATATGAGGAACGGCTTGTGCGCCATCGACCAGCACAGGAATATTTTTCCGATGCGCCATCTCAACAATTCGGCCAATTGGATTCACGGTCCCAAGCGCATTTGAGACATGGCTGACAGCTACGATTTTTGTGCGCGGCCCCAGCAGTTTTTCAAATTCGTCAAGCAACAGCTCGCCGTCATCATTGATGGGAACAACCTGAAGCTTGGCGCCTTTTTCTTCGCACAGAATCTGCCAGGGCACGATATTCGAGTGATGCTCCATGGCAGTGATGAGCACTTCGTCTCCAGCGCGAACCTGGACGCGTCCGTAAGTTTGCGCGACTAGGTTGATGGCTTCGGTTGCGCCGCGAACAAAAATGATCTCGCTCGCATGGGGGGCATTGATGAATCTTTGAACCCGCCTGCGGGCCCGCTCGTGCTCTCCCGTCGCATGTTCGGAAAGAAAATGCACGCCGCGGTGGACGTTGGCATTCCCCTGCTCGTAATAGCGGGAGATGGCCTCGATGACAGCTCGTGGCTTTTGCGCAGTGGCGGCGTTATCGAGGTACACCAATTTCTTGCCGCGGATCTCTCGAGAGAGGATGGGGAAATCCCGCCGAATCTTCTCGACATCAAATCCAGTTCCTACCACATGCAGCCGCTGGGCGGCGGATTCTCTGGATGGTATCTTGGCGGCTGTTGTCATCCGATCTCCTCGCAGGTCCTTCCGCTATCTTCGCTGGATGTCCCGGTTGCGAAGGTGTTCGCCGAATTTGCCACTTGCAGCAGATAACTGTGAATCAATTTTTCAACTTGCTCGCGTGCGGGACTTGGCTTCATACGGTCCAGGCACTCGCTCGCGAAAGCAAAGAGCAGGAGCTTGCGTGCCGAGAGCTCGTCGATTCCGCGTGAGCGGAGATAGAACAGCGCGTTCTCGTCGATCTGGCCAATGGTTGCTCCGTGGGTACACTTCACATCGTCGGCGTAAATCTCGAGTTGCGGCTTTGTGTCGATTTGCGCGTTGTCGGAGAGCAACAGGTTACGGTTCGTCTGCTTGGCGTCGGTTTTCTGGGCATCTTTGTGAACAATAATGCGCCCGTGAAACACGCCATGCGCGCGGTCATCCAGGATGCCGTTATAGAACTGGCGGCTGTCGCAGTGCGGGCTGGCGTGCTCCACCAGCATGTAGTTATCGAGGTGCTGCTGGCCATTGCCGATGAAGAGGCCATTAATCAGGCACTCTCCGCCTTCTCCAGCCAATACGGGATGGACGTTGTTGCGCACCAATCCCCCGCCAAGAAGTACAGAGTGTGATGCAACGTTGGCGCTTCTTCCCTGTTGGATCCGCAGCGTGGAAACATTGAACGCCTGCCGGTGCTCACGCTCCACCATGTAATGCGAGATGACGGCGCTGTCGCCTGCCACAAGTTCCGTAATCGTGTTACAGAATGCGGTGCTCTCGCCCACAGAGACATAGTCCTCAACTATGGTGGCCTGGCTCTCTTCCTCAGCCACAATCAGGTTGCGCGGATGGCTCATGAGCGGCGCGTCAGACGCAGTCGAAATGAACACCAGGAAAATCGGATCTTCGACGATTGTGCCCTTGCGGATATGTACGTACGCTCCGTCCTCGGCAAAGGCGGTGTTCAGCGCACAGAAAGCATCACGACGAGTATCGAGATAACGGCCCAAATGCGCTTCAATTGCACCAGGATTGCTGTCGATCTCCTCTGCCAAGCCACTTACCTTTACACCGGCTGGCATCTTGCCAACAGACGAGAGTTCCCGGACGAAGTGCCCGTTAACAAACACCAGTTGGCACGCGGCGCCCTTAATACGGAACTGTTCCAGCTCCTCCTTTGCCAATTGGCCATTCTGCGCCAATTCGAAAGAAGTCCGTGCAATGGCGGAGACGTTAGTAAACCGCCAATCCTCGTCGTGGGTGGTCGGGAAACCTACTTCGCAGAAACGTGCGAAGGCATCCTCGCGGAGCCGCCGCAGCCATGGCAGGTTGCGCCCAGCCGCGCGTTTCTGGAATTCAGTGAAGCTTTCCAGGTAGGTTTCCAACTGCTCGGTCGCTGTGATCACGTTCTTCCTCGTCTTAAGCCGGGGTAACCTGGCGGGTTTCGCTATCGATCTCCACGTAACCCTTTTCTTCCAGTTCCAGCGCCAGTTCCGGCCCTCCCGAACGCACAATGCGTCCGTTTACCAGCACATGAACGAAATCTGGAACGATGTAGTTCAGGAGCCGCTGATAGTGCGTAACCACAATGATGGCGCGATCCGGACTGCGCATCGCATTGACTCCGTTCGCCACGATCCTGAGCGCGTCAATGTCGAGGCCGGAATCGGTTTCATCCAGGATCGCCAACTTCGGTTCCAGCACGGCCATCTGCAGAATCTCGTTGCGCTTCTTTTCCCCGCCGGAGAAGCCCTCATTCACTGACCGGTTCATCAGCTTCTCGTCCATATCGAGCAGTTTCAGCTTCTCGTGGAACATGGGCAGGAAGTCCATAGCGTCCAGTTCGTCCTCGCCGCGGTACTTGCGAATGGCGTTCAGTGCTGAGCGTAGGAAGTAAGCGTTGCTAATGCCAGGAATCTCCACTGGGTATTGGAAAGCCATGAAGATGCCTTCACACGCCGCGTCTTCCGGCTTCATGGCCAAAAGATCCTTGCCGTTGTACAAAATCTCGCCACTCGTCACATCGTAGCTTTCACGGCGCGCCAGCACCTGCGCGAGCGTACTCTTTCCCGACCCGTTCGGGCCCATGATCGAGTGCACCTCGCCGGGGTTTATTTCCATATCTATCCCCTTGAGGATCTCGTGGTTATCCACTTTCACTTTCAGGTTTCTGATTTCCAGTAAGCTCATTCCTATTCCTCTTGATCTTTTATCCGACACTGCCTTCCAGGCTGAC
>DAIMDJ010000225.1:0-5076 GCA_036725905.1 Terriglobales bacterium | reverse complement strand
AGTACAACCGCCTAACAATCCTAAGCCCAAATCCGAGGACAGCTAATGAAGATCACCGACCTCTTCATTAAACGGCCGGTTCTCGCGATCGTTGTCAACCTGGTGATCCTGATCGCGGGTCTGCAAGCTATCCGCTCGCTGAGCGTGCGCCAGTATCCGCGCAGCGACATCTCGGAGGTGCAGGTTTCGACGGTCTACGTCGGCGCGAACGCCGATCTAGTTCGTGGATTTATTACGACGCCACTGGAGCGCGTGATTGCGAGCGCCGACGGAATCGACTACATGGAGTCGACGAGCGCGCAGGGCGTCAGCACGATCACCGTGCACCTGAAGCTCAACTACGACACTAACGCCGCGCTCACTCAAGTTCAGGCAAAAGTGGCCCAGGTTCGCAATGATCTTCCGCCCGAGGCTGAGGCTCCGATTATCGAATTGCAAACGGCAGATACCGAGTTTGCCGCGATGTACATTGGTTTCTCATCCGCCGATCTCGATCAAAACCAGATTACCGATTATCTGACGCGTGTGGTTCAGCCGAAGCTGAGCGCCGTCAGTGGCGTGCAGCGCGCTGATATCCTCGGAAACCGTACCTTTGCCATGCGCATCTGGCTCAAGCCGGACCAGATGGCGGCACGCGGTGTTTCACCTTCTGATGTGCACGATGCGCTTTCGAAAAACAACTATCTTTCCGCGCTGGGTAGCACAAAAGGCTCGGCGGTGTCAGTTAACCTGGTTGCAAACACCGATCTGCGCACAGCGGAAGAATTCCGCCAGCTCGTTGTGAAACAGCAGAATGGCGTTGTGGTGCGGCTGGGTGAAATTGCTGACGTTGTGCTGGGCGCCGAGAACTACGAACAGGATGTCCGCTTCAACGGAGAGACCGCGACCTTCATGGGCATCTGGGTGCTTCCCACGGCCAACTCGCTGGAAGTGATTCATAACGTGCGCAACGTCCTTCCTGGAGTCAGGGCGCAGCTTCCCACGGGAATGAAAGTTGGAGTCCCATACGACTCGACGGAATACATTCAGGACGCTATCAACGAAGTGCTCCACACGCTCGCTGAGACGTTGCTCATTGTTGTCTTTGTTATCTTTCTCTTCCTCGGCTCGTTCCGTTCGGTCCTCATTCCTGTTGTTGCCATCCCGATCTCGCTGATTGGAGCGGTCTTCCTGATGCTCATAGCAGGCTTCACCATCAACCTGCTGACTTTGCTGGCAATCGTGCTTTCGGTCGGGTTGGTGGTAGATGACGCGATCGTGATGGTGGAGAACGTTGAGCGTCACCTTCATCTTGGCAAGCCGCCGCTCCGCGCGGCTTTGGATGCGGCCCGCGAACTGGTAGCGCCAATAATCGCCATGACCATCACGCTGGCTGCGGTGTATACACCTGTGGCCATTCAGGGTGGATTGACCGGCGCTCTGTTCCGTGAGTTCGCGTTCACTCTTGCAGGCGCGGTGATTGTCTCCGGCTTCGTGGCGCTGACACTGTCGCCAATGATGGGGTCGAAGCTCTTGCGCCAGGGAGATACCGAACGCGGTTTCGCCGGCTGGATTAATCGGCGCTTTGATAGTGTTCGTAATGCTTACACGCGGACGCTGTCCGGCACCCTTCGGTACAGACCGGTTGTCCTTACCTTGTGGGCGGTTGTGCTGCTGTTAATGATTCCGTTCTACATGTTCTCGCAGCGCGAACTGGCGCCGAATGAGGACGAGGGAGTGGTCTTCGCAGTAATTCAGGCGCCGGCCAACGCTACGCTCGATCAGACGAATCTGTTCGCGCAACAGATGTACGACGTCTATCATTCAATGCCCGAGAGCGACAGCATTTTCCAAATCACAAGTCCGACGGGCGGCTTCGGAGGCATGGTTACCAAACCGTGGAGCCAACGGAAAAAGACGGCGCAACAGCTTCTGGTTGAAGCGAGTGGCCCGTTGTCGCAAATCCCGGGCATTCGAGTTATTCCACTGACGCCGCCACCGTTGCCCGGTGGTGGAAGTTTCCCTGTTGATTTTGTGATTCAGTCTGCGGCAGAGCCGCAGCAGCTCAGCGAATTGGCCGGCCAATTGGCACAGAAGGCGATGGCCAGCGGGATGTTTATCTTCGCCGACATTGATGTGAAGTTCGATCAGCCACAGACTGAAGTGGTTTTTGACCGCGATAAGCTCCGTTCGCAAGGAATTGATCTAAGCCAAGCGGGACAAGACCTCTCCACACTGCTGGGCGGAAATTACGTCAACCGGTTCAGCATTCAGGGCCGGAGCTACAAAGTCATTCCACAGGTAAAGCGACAGGAGCGTTTGACGCCCGACCAGCTTGAGCGAATCTACGTCAAAGGGTCAAACGACAAGCTCGTGCCTCTCTCGACTTTTGCCAGCCTGAAGACGACGACCGAGCCGCGCTCGCTGAACAAGTTCCAGCAGCTCAATGCTGTGCGTATTCAGGGCGTGATTCCGCCTTCGGTGCCACTTGATAAGGCGCTGACATACCTGGAAGACCAGGCCAAGACAACCCTGCCCCAAGGCTTCACTGTGGACTACGCCGGCGAGTCGCGCCAGCTCCGGGTTGAGGGCAGCAAATTTCTCGGGACATTTCTGCTCTCGGGAATTTTGATCTATCTGGTCCTGGCGGCGCAGTTTGAGAGCTTCCGCGATCCCTTCATCATTCTCGCGGGCTCAGTGCCGCTGGCCCTTTCCGCGGCTCTGACGTTCTCGTTTCTCGGACTTACGACGCTCAACATTTATAGCCAAGTGGGATTGATCACCCTGGTCGGCCTGGTATCGAAGAATGGAATCCTGATTGTCCAGTTCGCCAACCATCTTCAAGAGGAAGGCAGAGATAAGCTCCAAGCAGTCATCGAGGCGGCGGGAACGCGGCTGCGCCCGATCCTGATGACTACCGCGGCTACAGTATTCGGCCACTTACCGCTCGTCTTCGCCTCGGGGCCTGGCGCGGGCGCGCGGAACAGCATCGGAATCATGCTGGTCAGTGGCATGATTATCGGGACCGCCTTTACGCTGTTTATTGTGCCCTCGATCTACATGCTTGTGGCCAAGAGGCATGTGCGACTCGATGCAGTGAGCGACGAGCCTGAAGCCGTGCTTACTGAGCCGGCCGAGGCGACAGTCTAGATCACGTGTGAATTGACGATTCAGTACTTTGCAATTGCCGCGAACGATTTCGGATCCAAACTGGCGCCGCCGACCAGTGCGCCGTCAATTTCTTCCTCTGACATCAGGGCCTTAGCATTTTCCGGCTTCACTGATCCGCCATAAAGAATGCGCAATTTGTCAGCGAACCCCTGGCCGAACGCCTTAGCCGCTTCTCCGCGAATCAGCACGTGTGCATCGGAAGCGAGTTGTGGGGTGGCGGTTTTACCTGTCCCAATGGCCCACACCGGTTCGTAGGCCACCACTAACTTTCCCGCTTTCTTCCCCGAGATGGCGTGGAAAGCGCGAAGGCATTGCCGGCGGAGGATATCCTCTGTGAGACCCGCCTCACGTTCTTCCAGCACCTCACCAACGCAGACGATTGGAGTCAAGCCTGCCTCCAGTGCGGCCTTAAGCTTTAAATTCACTATGTCATCGGTCTCGCCGAAATATTGGCGGCGCTCGGAGTGGCCGATAATTACGTGGGTACAGCCGACGTCGAGAAGCATCACGGGACAGATCTCGCCCGTATATGCCCCCTCTTTTTCCCAGTGAAGGTTCTGAGCCCCGACCGCGACCTGCGAGCCCTTCGCCGCTGCAACCGAGGCGCACAAATCAATGTAAGGTGGGCAAACGACAATTTCGTCGCGTGTGTGGCCAGCCACGAGCGGGAGAAACTCGCGAAAGAATTCGCGAGTCTGAGTGGGATTCTTGTACATCTTCCAGTTGGCGGCGATGAGTTTCTTTCTAGGCACTGTTTGTTCCAATCACAACGTTGTATGGTGTGCCGGAGTCCGGTTGATGCTGAGCCAGAGCAGCCTTCGCGAATGCGTCAAGGCTCGCCCTATCAAAAAGGACGACCACAATCAGCACGATCTGCTTTGCCGAACGAAGGCTATCAACGAGAGTCGGAATCGCAACCCAGGCGGCCTGTTCGAGAGGATATCCAAAGATTCCAGTGGAGATTGCGGGAAAGGCGATGCTATGCAGCTTTAGGTCGTCAGCAATGCGCACCGACTCGCGGTAGCAGCTTGCAAGCACCTCGGCCTCGCCTTGATCTCCTCCCTGCCAGACCGGACCAACCGCGTGGATGACGTACTTAGCTGGCAGATCCCCAGCGGTCGTAGCAACCGCCTTACCAGCCGCAAGCCGTCCGCGTTCAGAGCGAATTCGGCTGCACTCGTCAGCGATGAGCGGGCCACCCGCACGATGGATCGCACCGCAAACTCCGCCACCGGGCAACAATTCGGAGTTGGCGGCGTTCACAATGGCATCAGATGGATAGTGCGTGATGTCGCCTCGCAGCAAACGAATCTCACCGTGATCAGCAACCTGGAGTGATACGTCGTATTCATGGTCGCGTGGCAGACCCATTTGAAGGTTGGACAAACAGCAATTCTCGCTTCGCTCGGAATGATAACGGAAAATAGTGCTAGCGCTTGTCGGTGAGCGCTTCCACTCCAGGTAACTTCTTGCCCTCTAGAAATTCCAGAGAAGCGCCGCCGCCGGTCGAAATATGTGTGATCTTGTCAGCCACACCAGCTGCCTGCACCGCTGAAACCGAGTCCCCGCCGCCGACAATTGATGTTGCGCCCGCATTGTCTGCTACTGCGTGGGCGATCTTAAACGTTCCCTTCGCGAATGGCGCAACCTCAAACACACCCATCGGTCCATTCCAGACGATGGTGCGCGCGCGGGAAATTTCTTCTGAGAAAGCCTCAATCGTCTTCGGGCCGATATCGAGGCCCATCATTTCAGCAGGAATCGGCTGCCCACTGTTGACAACCTGCATTCGCGCGTTGACGTCCACCTTGCTGGCCACGACGTGATCGACAGGCAGGAGAAATCTTAACTTCTGATCCTTTGCCTCCTTCATCAACTCTCGAGCCAGTTCGATCTTATCTTCCTCAACCAGCGATTTGCCGACCT
>DAIMDJ010000224.1:0-5078 GCA_036725905.1 Terriglobales bacterium | reverse complement strand
TCTTCGAACTCGAGCGTACACATCGAGTGCGTGACCTTTTCGAGCGAATCGGACTGCCCGTGCGCATAGTCGTACATCGGGTAGATGCACCACTTGTCGCCCGTCCGATGATGCTCGGCGTGCAGGATGCGGTACATCACGGGATCGCGCATGTTCAAATTTGGCGAAGCCATATCAATCTTCGCCCGCAGAACTCGCGAGCCATCAGGGAACTCGCCCGCCCGCATGCGCTCGAAGAGATTCATGTTCTCTTCTACCGAGCGGTTGCGGTAAGGGCTATCTTTGCCGGGCTGGGTGAGCGTGCCGCGGTACTCGCGAATCCCATCCGCGCTTAGATCATCCACATACGCTTTTCCGGCTTTTACGAGCTGCACGGCCCATTCATACAACTGCTGGAAATAGTCGGAGGCGTAGAACAGTCCATCCCAGTGAAAGCCGAGCCACTTCACATCTTCCATGATCGAGTCGACGTACTCGGTCTCTTCTTTTTGCGGATTCGTGTCGTCGAAACGCAGGTTAGTGTGTCCGCCAAATTCGTCAGCCAGACCGAAGTCCAGGCAGATTGCCTTGGCGTGTCCAATGTGCAGATATCCGTTTGGCTCGGGAGGGAAGCGTGTTTGCACCCGGCCGCCGTACTTATTCGTCTTCAGGTCTTCGACAATGATGTCGCGAATGAAGTTCGAAGCACGCGTTTCAGGTACGGTCACGCCAGCATCGACCACGGAATTCGACTTCTCTATTACTCTCTTATCGCTAGCCATTGAGCTTTAAGAATATCAAGGAGCAGGTTTTCAGGATATTCGGCCCACGGGGTTTGGGCGTCGGCTCCGTCGCTGCGGCGGTTTCGACTAGACGAGGTCATTGCTGAAGGGCTTGCACGGACCGTCTCTAGCGCCATCTCAAACTGTATCCCAACTCAGCCAGAATCTGGTTCTCGAACTCATATTTGAGAATGCTGGAGAAATTGTCGCTCTGGAACTCCCAGGAAGCGGCATACTTCGTGATCTGCCGTGGATACAGTGAATAGGCGGCTGCGAACCGCACATTGCAGGGCGCAGGACATGCGATGAGCCCGGTAGGATCGGGCCTCTGCACGCCCGTCACGCCAAACAGCACAGTCGAGGCGACGTCCGGCTGGGCTGCTACTAATAGTTGATGCGGCATTGCGCTTAGGGCCCTAGGGTCGCCCGGATGAATATCCGCCGGCGCGTCGTAAAGAGACTGCTGCAGTGGGTTGAGATCTACTTCCTGCGCCAGCTCCTGCTGCGCCGTTTTCCAGATCGCCCATAATTCTGTATCCGAGTGCTGCGTCTGGTTTATAAAGCCGGTCGGAAGTCCGCTGGGAAAGCCTCCACCGCAACCAGCCAGCCAGAGACAGGCCAGAACTACTAGCAGCCGTCGCCGTCTGGCGCTCCTCAATCTCATGATTGAGATATCGGCAGGAGTGCCTGATTTCTGCACCTACTCAGGCCCGGCGAATCGTTTGTCATCCTCCCGACATCTAACTCAAGCGAGTTAGTCGTTATAACAAGGAGTTTTTATGATCACGATTCGCCGCAGCGACGAACGGGGTGGAGGCGACCACGGCTGGCTAAACACCCGCCACAGTTTTTCATTCGATCAGTATTACGATCCGCACTACATGGGATTCCGCTCCCTTCGAGTCATCAACGAAGATTGGGTGCAGCCCGGCCATGGTTTTCCCACGCATCCTCATCGCGATATGGAGATCATCACCTATCTGCTTGAAGGCTCTCTCGAACACAAGGACAGCATGGGAAACGGCTCGATAATTCGTCCCGGTGATGGACAGCGTATGAGCGCGGGCACCGGGGTTCGCCACAGTGAGGCGAATCCCTCCAAGTCTGATCCGGCCCATCTGCTCCAGATTTGGATTCTGCCCGAGCACCGCGGCATCGAGCCTGGCTATGAGCAGAAGGAGTTTCCTGCAGAAGAGAAGCGGGGCAAGCTGCGATTGATCGCCAGCCCGGATGGAAAAGACGACTCGGTCACCATCCATCAAGATGCCAAGCTTTACGTCTCTCTGCTTAAGCCTGGGGAGCACGTGCAGCATGAACTACCGAATGATCGCTACGGCTGGCTGCAAGTTGCTAAGGGCACGGTCGAACTGAACGGCAAGCCCTTACAACAGGGCGATGGTGCCGCGATCAGCGAAGAGCTTAAAGTCGAAATCAACGGCAAGGAAGACTCAGAAATTTTGCTTTTTGATCTGGCGTGACATCGCTCACACTTGGGACGGCGGCTCGCAGGCTCCAACCTCTGTGCCGTTGCTGCGGTACTTTTTTCGTGGTACCGTCCTCTGCACTGTGATGCACGCACTATTCCAGCGGAAGCGCGCCGCCGTTTCGGTACCTGCTCAGCTGCTGCAATCGAACATCCCCGTAATCGACGGAGCCGAACTTGCCGCTCTGTATTACAGCCAACGGCAGGGCGGCGACTTTCATGATTTCTTTCGCATCAGTCCGAGCCGGATCATCTTCGGTTTGCTGGATGTTGCCGGCCGCGTTGACCAGGCGCGCAGCGTGATTTCTGCGGCCCAACAGGTCTTCCGCACTCTGTCCTCCGAACTTTTCGCAGTCGAGGAGGTTAATGAGGCGGAAGCGATGACTCAAATCGCGGTCCACCTGAATCGTTCCATTCTTGGGGCGGAAGTGGCCGTTCATGCCTGTCCCGCCTTCGCCGCCTGCTACAACGAAGCGGTCGGAACGATTTGCTACTTCAACGCCGGCCACACGCCTGGATTACTGCGGGATGGAAATGGCATCACCGAGTTGCCAGCCACCGGCCTGCCACTGGGGCTGTTTTCTCATGCTACGCATGATGCTCCAACCGTCGCGTTACCGTCCGATGCCGCCTTGCTGCTGATCTCGCGAGGAGTAGTTGAAGGAAAGTGCAATAACGAGGAATTCGGACTGGAGCGCGCCAAACAGATACTCTTAGCTCCGGGCAGAAGCGCGCAAGAGGTCTGCGCAGCTATTCTCGATCAGGTGCAGCAATTCATGTGTGCGCGGCCCATTCATAATGACGTAAGCGCGCTCGCTCTGGTACGGGCTGCCGCGGCCAAGGTCGCCACTGCAAGCTAGGGCCAGGCTTAACCGTCATAACGACTTGGGGATGCGCCTGCACCTCTACCTCCGCTTTCTTCTTGATTTCCGGGCAACAGCCGGCTGCTCCTGATGCGCTGGGACGAGTTCATCCGCTGTCACAAAAATCGGCTCGATATCCGTCGGAATTCCTTGCAAATTATCCAGCGCGCTCCGCAGCACAGGCCTCACGACGCCGAGTTCGTCCTGCAATTTCTTAGCGCCAGCATAGTCGCCTTCGGCTTCGATCGTGAGCAGATCATGATCAAGCTCGCGCACCCCCTGCTTGAACTTCTCCACATTCACCGCAAATGTTCCATCCGGATTTTGGGTAAACGCGTCTTTATCCAGCAGATAATTGAACTGAATCGCCATTCCCTTGCCATGGGCATCGGTAAGACCGAATCGCAGGCTGCGGAACATTGAAGCCAAATAGGTCGTGTAGAGCTGTCGCTGCGCCGCTTCATCTGACGGCAACACTCTGGTGAGACCCATCTCTTTGGCATGTTCCATCATGTAGTCGAGCGCAAACAGTCCAGTGACGTCAGCCTTCGCCTCCTCGATCCCACTGTAGAGTTCCTTCAGTTCCTCGCGTGGCGTTGTGTCGCGCCCCTGCACTTTGATCTGATGCGGCCCCAGCCCATGCATCAGCTCGTGCGCCACGATGTGGGTAAAGAACGATTCGAAGTTAACATCCACCATCGCATGCTTCGAAAGTGTCCTCCGCGCAATCGGGAGCAGAACGGTACGGAACTTCGCTTCCTGAATGTTGCGCAGCATCACGCGTTTGCTTCCCTTTTGCTGCACCACCCGATCATCGTTCGGCAGATTGTAGGCAGCCGTGGCGACTCCGTGATCGCCATCGCCCGAACTGAAAATCTCGTCTACTACCACCGTCGGTGCGGCCGCTCCCAGCTTGGGATTGCGGTACTGTGGATCGATCGGCAAATTGTTTTCGATCTCCTGCAAATGATTAGCAAGCACGGAGAATTTCTTGGTTTCGGCATCGTCACGAAGGTTGATGAATGCCTCAAAGGCTGCCTTATAGTTGAACAGTTCGTCGTTATAGACTTCGTACGGTCCAATAGTGACATCCAGCGGCGCGTCCAGATCCATCCAAGCGATATCGCTGTCGTAGTAATCGTTGGAGAGGAATGCATCGGCGCGTGAGCTAAGGAATTTCTTCAGCGATGCATTCTCCGTGAGGTCAGCCGCCTCTTTCAGCAGCCCCGCAGCGCGCGTGAGATCATCCTTGTACTCCTGGTTGTAGGGGATCGCTGTGAGTTCGCGCTGCGCCGAAGAACCATTCCCCGAGTTCCAGCGGATGACCGTGAAGAAGCCTTTGGCGGCCGCCTGCTGCTCGGGCGTCAGCGATGCCAGCCAGCTCTCAAATTGTTGTTTTGTCATATCCACCGGATAGAAATTCGCCCCTTCCGGTTTCCTCGCCGGAACACCAGGCACAAATGCCTTGAATTCGTCCAGCGCCGACCAGGGGCCTTTGTTGATCCAGAAATAATGCAGCCGCGCCTTGCCCAGCGCTGAACTATCCTTTTGCAGACGCGCGTACAGCGCGGTGTCGCCACTCCAATATTGCTTCATGAAGATGTCATTCAAAATCCGCGTCGCCTCAATGATTTTTGCCAGCGCCTGCCGGTCCCCGGCAGAGAGCCTCGAGATGTCAACCCGCAACTGCGTCGGCGCAAAGCGGGTAGTCATCTTTTCGAGCTCTGCCTGCCCTGGCGCCGCTGCTCGGCTTTTCCGCGCCTTAGACCTTTGTGCTGTAACCGGAATGCTCACGAGTACCCCTATAAGTACGACAACAAAGTATCCGCACAATCTCATCCGATCCACCCCCAATTGTAGGATTTCATCCCCAAGCTGAATAAAAATCGAATCATAGCAGGAGCGCTTGCGTAAGGGCGGACGCCCTCGTCCGCCCTGGGATTGATCTGTGGCGACGCCAACCACGCCCAT
>DAIMDJ010000223.1:0-5083 GCA_036725905.1 Terriglobales bacterium | reverse complement strand
CGGCGCGATGGCAAATCGCTGACGGAAATGGCGCGCGAAGAAGGAGGCAAGCTGGGCGGGATTGTGGCGTACGTCGCCATCATCAGCATCATCGTGATTCTGCTTGCGGTTTGTGCCCTGGTGGTGGTGAATGCGCTGAAAAATAGTCCGTGGGGAACGTTTACGATTGCCATGACGATTCCCATCGCGCTGCTAATGGGCATGTATCTGCGGCGGATTCGTCCCGGGAAAGTGCTGGAAGTTTCGGCGCTGGGATTTGTATTGGTTCTGCTGGCGATCTTGGGCGGGCAATGGGTTTCGCAGCATGCGTCACTGGGGAAGTGGCTCACGCTGGGAGCGCCGGCGCTGGCGATCTTCATCATTATTTATGGGTTTGCTGCCTCGGCTGTGCCGGTGTGGCTGCTGCTCGCGCCGCGCGATTATCTGAGCACCTTCGTGAAGCTTGGGACGATTGCGATGCTGGCGTTGGGAATCATTGGCCTGCGCCCGACGCTGCACATGCCCCCACTGACCCGTTTCATTGACGGTTCAGGGCCCGTCTTTGCCGGCAAGGTTTTTCCGTTTGCGTTTATCACCATCGCTTGCGGTGCGGTCAGCGGATTTCATTCTTTAATTTCAAGTGGCACAACGCCAAAGCTGATCCGCCGCGAAACCGAAGCGCGCATGGTCGGCTACGGAGCGATGATGGCTGAGTCGATGGTGGCCATCATGGCCATGATCGCGGCCTGCGTCTTGCAGCCGGGAACTTACTTTGCAATCAACAGCCCTTCAGGAATTGTGGGCGCAGCGCCGGAAGCGGCGGCAACAACGATCAGCAATTGGGGATTTCCTATAACTGCAGGCGAAATGCATTCTCTGGCCCAGGCCGTCGGCGAGCAGACGCTCTACAACCGCACTGGTGGCGCACCTGCATTTGCGGTTGGTATGGCGCACATTTTCGCCAACAGTTTGGGCGGCCAAGCCGTGATGGCGCTGTGGTATCACTTCGCCATCATGTTCGAGGCATTGTTCATTCTTACCGTGCTTGATGCGGGCACGCGAGTTGGGAGATTCATGATTCAGGATGCGCTGGGGCACGTGTGGAAGCCGATTGGGCGAACCAGTTGGTATCCCTCAGTTCTCGCGACCAGCGCTCTGATTGTGGCTGCGTGGGGTTACTTTCTTTGGCAGGGTGTTAAGGATCCACTGGGCGGCATCAATTCTCTATGGCCGTTGTTCGGGATCGCGAATCAACTGTTGGCGACGGTGGCGTTGTGTGTGGCTACCACAATCATCATCAAGATGCATAAAGCGCGTTACGCAAGCGTAACGCTGCTGCCACTGGTTTGGTTGGTTTCGGTGACGTTCACCGCGTCGTTGCACAAGATGTTCGACGCCAATCCCAGAATTGGTTTTTTGTCGCATGCGCGACAGTTGGCGGCGACAGGCGGGAACGCCCGGCTGATCTTCAACGACCGGCTGGACGCGTTTGTGACTGGGATTTTGATCGTGATGGTGGCGATGATTTTGCTCGAGTCGATGCTGGAGTGGATCCGCATACTCTCCGGTCGGAAGGAAGCGAAAGTGAAAGAGTCGCCGTTCGTCGCAACACGGTTCGCCACGGAGGAGCAGGGATGAAGCGGATGCGAGCTATTGCGGCAGTTTTGATGGCCATTCTGCGAGAGATTTTTGACGAAGCCGCTTACCAGCGCTTTCTGGATCGCAGGAAACTGGCTCGATCTCGTGAGACATACGCAGCTTTTCGGCGGGAGTACGAGATTTTGACGGCACCCAGGCCGAGATGCTGCTAGGAGTAGGCAGTATTCGGTAACCAGCCGACGCTCGTCGGAGTGTTGATGCACACAACTAAAATTCCAAGACTCCATCTGAATCTGCAGACCGACAACACCTGAGTTTGTAAATAATCCGCGGCGAGTTTACTTTTTGGTTCGATCCGGAAGCGGTGCAGATCATGTTGTACACGCCGTGGAGGAAGATCGTGTGCACGCCGATGGACATTTCCATCAAGACGCACCTCGCGCCTGCAATGGTGAAGCAGATCGACGCAAGCGGCACGGCTGTGGGCCACTACGTCTCCCCCTTTGCCCAGTTCGCTCCCGGTGCCGACATTAGGTGGAACGAGACTCGCCGCGGCCGTATGGATCGACCCGAGCATCATCACGAAACGCGAAACGCGCTACATGAGCGTGAATCTCGACCCAGGGCCGAGTTACGGCGATACGCTCACCTGGTCAGAAAAAGACAAGCCGGGAATCCCCGTGCATCCGGTTGAGATTCAGGTAGATTTGGATAAAGAGAAGTTCTACCGAATGTTCGTAAACTTGATGAGCGCACCGACGCCCGCCACTCACTGATGTTCAGGCTGCTGCTGCGCGGCAGGGCTCTGGTCGCGCAACGCAAAGACAAACTGCTGGATTTCATGCCGCTCGCGCTCAGCTTCTTCTGATTTCTTCTTTGTCAACTCTTTGAAGAGCTGGAGCTCGTGTTCAGCCTTCGTCTTTTCGCCGACTCGCCGATATGCGTCAGCAAGGCGGTAGTGTGGTTCCTCCAACTCTGGACTAACATCCCTTGCCTTCTGATAGACAGCGATGGCCTTGGGAAAATCTCCTCTGGCCGAATAGAGAATGCCAAGTTGCAGGTACGCGACGCCGAGCGTCGGATTGAGATGAACGGCTTTGTTAAGCAGAGACTCGATTTGAGCCGCAGTCGGCGCGTCCGCGCTGTCATTTGCGCGCTTCCATAGCGCAACCGCATAGTAGTAGTTTGCCAGTGGGTTCTCGGGCTGAAGCTTGGAGAACCGCTCCATTTTTTCCATGAAGCCGGTTGAGTGAACAATTTCGGCATTCTGCATTTTGCCGAGGAAGAGGTAAGGAGTCGGGTCGCTGGGATTCAAATCAGACGCGTCGAAAAGGCACCGCAGAGCGCGATCATTTGCGCCTTGGGCCTGCCAAGCCACGCCGAGCGCGATCAGCATGCGTGAGGAGTGCGGGAACATGCGATTGCCTTTGGCAAAGACTTCCATCGCGGGTTGAGGCGCGTGATGCAACAGCAACTCTGCTCCCCAGTCAAACAGATTGGATTCGCTCGGATCCAATTCTGCCGCGCGCTGGTACTGGCGAACAGCTTCGAGAGGATTGCCTAATTTCTCCTCCGTGTCAGCCAGCGAGTGATGAAGTGCGGCGTTTCCGGGATCATGTTCCAGTGACGCACGCAGGGATTTCTCCCTGTCCGCGTTCAATGAGCCCGCCTGCGAATCGGTGGGCGATTCCTGCTTAAGCGAAATCGCTTCTTTGGTTAGCGTTTCAGTGCTGCGCTGGACCGCAGAGGAACCATGTCCGCCGAGATTCGTGGTGTCAGTGACGCCCGCTACATTGAATTTCGGTTCGTCGTAAAACTCGGGCGACCCAGCGTCAGGCTTTCCGGCTGGTGGCTTACCAGGCGCTGTGTTGTGCGGTTCGGGAGGTCGTGCTTCGCTCGCACCGGCGACGGGCTGGCACTGTCCCTGTAGCAGGGAAGGAGCCGCTGACATGATTCCGGCCAAAATAAAAGCTGTTGCACGGCTCACTTTTGCGAATTGCTGAGCAGTCACGTAAGCCCACACTGGAACGAATTCTAGTCACTGCGGCTGCAATCCGCAATTCGCGGCTGACAGCCCCGGCACTCAGGCACTACAATGCAAGGTCCTTTCAAGCTGTGCGTTGTATCTGTGGCTGTCTTTTTAATTGTGCACAAGACAGGAACACACAACACCATCTGCTGATAAAGCTCACAACCGAGGGGAATCTTCGTGATGAAGGCACGAGTCACAGTTGCTCTGCTTGTCGCTTTAGTGCTGGTGACGTCGGCGAATCACCTGCACGGTCAAAAGATTAAAATGATCGTGGATCAGGATGCGCGTGGGCCGGCTACGACCGACATGCAGTCGATTCTGATCTTTCTCCAGTCGGATAGATTCGACGTCCTGGGCATCACTACCGTCAGCGGCGACCAGTGGGTGAAAGAGGAAACCCAGCGCACGCTCCGGCTGCTGGAAATTACTGGGCGCACCGACGTTCCGGTTATCCAAGGCGCTGAGTTTCCTCTGCTTAACTCCAAAGAAGAAAGCGAACGCTGGGAAGCTCTCTATGGCAAGTTCCGCTATAAGGGCTGCTGGAGCGATTTTTCCGATCGGCCGGCGAGCACGCCTCCTGCATTCCGGGCCGGGTATCACGAGCCTGATGTAATCCCTCCGCTGGTCGAGGGTTCGCCACACACCAAGCCACTCGACGAAACCGCCGCCCACTTCATTGTTCGCATGGTGCATAAGTATCCCGGGGAAGTAGTAGTGTGGGCCGGAGGCCCGCTTACGAACATCGCGTTGGCGCTGCGCCTTGATCCGCAGGTGGCAACGCTCGCGAAGGAACTGGTCCTGATGGGCAGCGGCATGTATGCCGACAACGGCGGAATCAGCGGCGTGGATGGCCGCCGCGAATTCAACTGGTGGTTCGATCCGGAGGCGGTGCGCATCGTGATGCACGCACCATGGAAGAAGATCGCCATCACGCCCATTGATATTTCAGTCAAAACCAAGCTGGGCCCGGAGATCAAAGCTGCCATAGCCAAAGCCGATACGCCGGTGGCGCGATATCTTACTGAATATTCGGTCGATAGTTTTATGTGGGACGAACTTTCCGCGGCAGCGATGGTAGATCCATCCATAATTACCGGCGAGAAACAACTCTACGTGGACATTGATATCGACCACGGGCCTAGTTACGGTGAAACGTTGTTCTGGAATCCGGGGACGGCACTTCCTGCGTATGAGCGGAAGGCGACAGTTCAGTTCGATGTAGACGCACCTAAGTTATATGACCTTTACGTCAAACTGATGACACAACCAGCACGGAAAGCACCGTAGCTGAGCGATTAATGAGTTGACAACGCGAAGTATTCTTTCCCGCACTTATATGTCATCAGCCGCTGGACCAAGGCCACTATATGAATTCTGATGGTAAATCCTTTCCCATTACACGCCGCCAGTTTGTGACCGTCTCTGCCGCCGGATTGGCAGCAAGCGCTTTCGCCCACCAAGCACATGCCAGAG
>DAIMDJ010000222.1:0-5148 GCA_036725905.1 Terriglobales bacterium | reverse complement strand
CCCGGCAAATCGAAAGCATGCCGCGGTTGCAGCCGCGCCGTGATTCGCCACGCAACACTCCAGTTGCAGGCGTTCTGTTAACAAATGGCGACATCGATCATGCTCTGGGTTTATTGCTCCTGCGGGAACAGGAGATACCGCTGGTTGTTTATGCAGCCGACGAAACGCGAGCCGCCCTCGGCTGGCTCGATGACGTCCTTGCGAGGTTTTGCGGAATCGAATGGCGCAAGACGATCCCTGAGTTTCAAACCCTGAGCGGCACCGTCGCATTTCGCGCGATTGAACTGCCCCGGAGCATCGCCTTTCAATTTCGGGATGACTCGTCAGGCGAAACTGCACTTTTCGCGCCCAGTGTCGCTGAACTAACGGACGAATTGCGGAATGCCGTTCACGAATCCGACGTTGTTTTGTTTGATGGTACATTCTGGAGTGACGGAGAACTGGCCGCCATTCGACAGGGCGCCCGCAGCGCGCGACAGATGAACCATCTGCCCATCAGCGACGGGAGCCTCGATTTCTTGCATCAATCGCCTGCGCGTAGGAAGATTTACACCCACATAAACAATACAAACCCGATTCTTATGCCCAGCTCCCGGGAACGCGCCCATGTAAAGCAGTCGGGAATCGAAATCGCCCGCGACGGATTGGAAATCGTCATATGACTACGGAACTCTGGGACCGCGAAACGTTTCTGGAGAACTTGTGCGCGATTGGTACGCGCGCTTATCACGACAAACATCCGTTCCATGTCGGTATGAACGAAGGCAGGCTTTCGCGGGAAGCCTTGCGCGGCTGGGTGGCCAATCGCTTCTATTATCAGCAAAATATTCCAATTAAAGACGCCGCGATTCTCTCCAACTGTCCATTGCGCGAAGTACGCAGGGTATGGATTCATCGTATTCTCGATCACGATGGCGTTATCCCGCGGGCTGTAGAGTCCATCGTCCTCAGCGGAGAACGCTCCCAGGATGCGCTCACGACAGCGCCCGCTACAGAGACCGCGTCAGAAAACGAAGGCGGCATTGAGGCGTGGCTGCGCCTGGGCGAGGCATGTGGTTTATCGCGAGACGAATTGCTGCAGGATCGACTTCTGCAACCTGGAGTTCGTTTCGCCGTAGATGCTTATGTGAATTTCGCTCGTAATCAGCCGTGGCCGATTGCAGTTGCATCGTCGCTCACGGAACTTTTCGCACCCGATCTGATGGCAACGCGCCTCGCGGCTTTCGAAAAATATTATTCCTGGATCGATCCGCGCGGCCTTGATTACTTCCGTCGCAGGGTGACCCAGGCACGACGCGACTCCGATGAAGCGCTCGCGATGACGCTGGACCATTGCAACACGCCTGAACTGCAGCGCGAGGCGGTGCGCGCGCTCCAGTTCAAATGCGATCTGCTTTGGTCGATGCTCGATGCCATCCATCACGCGTACGGTCCTTTCTAGATGCAAACTCCCACGATCGCCAGCTCTGCCCAGCCAACACTTACCCGCGGAGTCCGGTTGCAAACTGATTCCAAAACCGGAAACAGCGTTCTACTTTTTCCGGAAGGCGTGCTCGAATTAAACGAGACCGCTCACGAAATTCTTAGCCGCTGCGACGGACGCACAGTGAGCGAGATCATCCAGGCGTTGGCTGAAGAATATAATGTCGATCTTGAAATGCTCGCCACCGATGTGCGGGAAACTCTTGCGGATTTGCAACGACGCAAATTGATCGAGCTCGCTGAGCTCACATGACTGCACGTCTGAAGCCAGGACCGCGATCCCGCATGTGCTTAGCGCTAATTCACCTCTCCCCTTTCGATGGGGAGAGGACTAAGGTGAGGGGTTTTTAACACAGCATGACTACGAAGCGGAACCCTCACCCTTCCCTCTCCCTTGACAAGGGAGAGGCGATAGACAAATACGCGATGTCCGCAAACGAAAGCTCGAAGAACGCACATCGTGGATGCCTCGTACAGTGATCTTATATGACCATCCCGCGTCCATACGCTTTGCTCGCCGAGATTACTTATCGGTGCCCGTTGCATTGTCCGTACTGCTCCAATCCGATTACTGTGCGTAACGGAAATCTGAAGGGTGGAACTCCTGTAACACCTGGGAAGATGGGCTCACAAGAGCTCGCCCCTCCATGCCATGCCGAACTTTCCACCGACGAATGGAAACGCGTAATTCGTGAAGCAGCTGACCTCGGTATATTGCAAATTGGTTTCTCGGGAGGCGAACCACTCGCCAGGCGCGACCTGCCCGATCTGATTCGCGCAGCACGCGAGGCAAGCCTTTACACCAACCTCATCACCAGCGGCATAGGCTTGGATGACGATCGCTTGTACGCTTTGCGCGATGCGGGATTGGATTCAGTCCAGCTAAGTTTTCAATCGGACAACACGGATCTTGCCGATGAAATCGCCGGCACCCGCGCGCATCAGCGCAAGTTGGATGCTGCCGCGAAAATCCGCGCGGCCGGAATTCCGCTTAGTCTCAATTTTGTCATTCACAGGCGCAACATCGATCGCCTGGCACAAATGATTGCGCTCGCTGAGTTCCTCCAAGCCGAGAGGGTCGAGCTCGCCAACGTCCAGTTTTACGGCTGGGCATTTCTCAATCGCGCAGCGTTGCTCCCAACCCGCGAGCAAGTCGTTCGTGCCCGAGAAATCGCGACAGCAGCCAAAGCGCGGCTAGCCGGCAAGATCGACATCTTTTATGTGCTTCCGGATTATTACGAAACACGCCCCAAACCCTGCCTTAATGGCTGGGGACAGCGTTATCTCACAGTTAATCCAATCGGCGAGGTGCTCCCCTGCCCCACCGCTTCATCGGCTATCCCAGATTTGCATTTTGAAAATGTCCGGGCGCGTGAACTCGATTGGATTTGGCGGGAATCGGAAAGTTTCAACCGGTTCCGTGGAACTGAATGGATGCCGGAGCCGTGCCGGAGTTGTCCGCAAAGAGAAATCGATTTTGGCGGCTGCCGTTGTCAAGCCGCGTTACTAACCGGAAACGCTGCGAACACAGACCCGGTCTGCACGTTATCGCCAAATCGCGCGCGAGTGGACGCCGTCTTGCGCGATCTGAATTCGTCACCCCCGAAAGCTTTCGGGGGTGACTGGACCTATCGCATGAACCCGAAAAGCGCAGCTACATTACAGTGAGTTACATAAACTATACCTGCTGTAGCCACGGACCTGTGGGCCGTCTCTGCGCTCTGAAAAGCAAGGCTGAGCTGAACCGGCCATCGGCCAGCTATCACGGCGGGGTCGGACACCCCCGCGGTGTCGGACGTGGTCTCGGTGTTACTCTCGGAGTAGCGGTAGCTGTTGGACTTGCCGTAGGACTAGTCGTCGGTGTAGGCGTTGGAGTAACAAGTGGCGTTGACGTTGGAGTCGCAGTCGGTGTAGGGGTAGCTGTCGGTGTTGCCGTTGGTGTTACGGTAGGTGATGGAGTAGGTGTAGGTGTCCCCGTCGGGACTTTGAAAGCATATATATTGTTATCCGCACCGAAGTAGATCCGACCGCGAGCGACCATACCGGTGTTCCATTGGCGAGTGCCGCTCATTATTTCGTTAGGCCCGCCGCCGGCGAAAATGACGGCGCCATTGTCACCATTGTAACCATGCAACTTACCATCGTCTTCCACGCCGGCTACCCAAACAATCGCGTTGTTGGTGCCGTCGGTCGTAGTGACCCAGGGCGAACTTCGGCCGCCGTCACTAACGTTCCAGGCAAGAGCCATGGTCCGCGGACTGGCCTGATTAATTATATAAGAGCGCAGTTCGCCGCTCTCGTTATGAAAAGCGAAATGTGTTCCTTCACCAGTCTTGTAAGCAGCGGACGACGTACCTCTGAGCGTTGAACTGGAAACATTCATCTGAGCCACCGGCATGCTGACGCCACCGAGATCGTTGCGGTCAAGTAAATACGCATTGCGATCTTTGCCTAATGCGAGCACCAGTTGTGAAGGGTTCGCGCCGGGCACGTCCACCAGTAATGCGCCGGAGCTGCCCAGATCAAGATTGTTAGTATCGAGATTGTCGAACCAGTTGGTAGGCGCCCAGTAATCACTGGGATCGCTGGTAAAGATCGGCCCCGGCTGAAAACGAATCACGGCTTCACCGCCGCCCCATGTCCCTCCAGTCTCGAAAGTGTTACCGGTGGTAACGAACGGATTATTGCCGTCACTGGCGACACCGCCTACACCCCATATGGCGCCACCGTGGCCGGTGTCCGTAGCCGGAGCCCATGCCGTTACTACGCTGGACGGGTCTGGATTATCTATCGGTACTCCTATCAGCCAGCCATGATAATTGCTGCAATCCTGCATACTGCCATATCCAACGTAAAGAACGTTGCCCACGATAGCGAGCGCCGGGCGCGGTCGCGCGTCAGATTCGCGGCGGCAGATAGAGTGAAAGCCGAATCGACATAAAGGCCATCACGCGAGGCGTGGTTGTGAAACTGGGTAACGTTGACCTGCGCGTTTGCTGGAAAAACCCACAACCCAGCAGCCACAAGGAAGAGAATTAAAGCTTTCACACAGTGGTCGAATAATCTCGCGCTTCGTTCTACGACAATATCCTGTCTGGGTGTCAAGTATTCAGACAATAGATTTGCAACAGCCAGATTGCCTTTTGCTGCGTACGCGCGATCCGAAGTATTTATCCGAGGTCAACGACCTCGGCTACAACAACCTTGGCGATCCTCATCAGCCATTGATCACGCAGCACCCGCCTTTATAATTCGATCCAATTGGCTATCAACTATCAGCAATCAGCCATTAGCTTTTTTTGCTTCCTCACGGTCGAGGCGGGGGAGTCGGACGCCCACGCGGCGTCGGGAGCGGCCTAGGTGTTACTCTGGGAGTAGGAGTAGGTGTTGGAGAAGGCGTGGGACTAGTTGTAGGCGTCGGGGTACCTGTTGGCGTAGCAGCTGGGGTTGGAGTTGGTGTCAGCGTCGGGTTAGGAGTAGCCGTGGGGGGGACTGTTGCCGTCGCAGTTGGTGTTACCGTCGGTGTAGGTGCTGGGGTTGGGGTAGGCGTTGGTGTGGGCGTAGGCGTTGGGGTCGCGGTTGGCGTCGGTGTTGTAGTTGGGGTAGGTGTAGGCGTTCCTCCCGGCAGCTTAAAAGCATAGACTTTGTTGTTAGTAGCAACGTAGA
>DAIMDJ010000221.1:0-5176 GCA_036725905.1 Terriglobales bacterium | reverse complement strand
AGATTGAGGAGGAAGCACCTGCAAAATCGCGCCGTGGTCCTGCGTCGCATTTGCCGTGAGACGGAACACATCTCGGCGTGCGGGTTCATTTCCCGCGAGCACAACCTGAAGGGCGTGCAGCGCCTCTGGAATTCTATGCGTCCGAAAGGCAAAATTGGCGAATCTCCAGTTGATTTCCGGGGACTTGGGGAAGAGCCGGAGAGCTTGCCGGAATGCGCTCGCAGCTTCCTTGGTTTGTCCGGCCCAGTCGTACGCTGCCCCCAGATCACTCCAGTAGTGTGCATCAAGTGGACTTAACTCTGTGGCGCTATCGAAAAGTTTGACACTCTCGTCCAAATTCGGGGTGGCCGCGTAGAAATGGGTGACAGTCCCCAGGGCGTCGTAATACTCCGGATTATCGCCGTCCCACTTTATTGCGGCTTGAATCGAAGCCGGCGACGCCTGCCGGAAATACCAATTACCAATTCCTCGTTTTCCCGCCTGATAAGTGCAGAGAATCAAGCCAAACAGCAAACAAATTTGAATTGGAAAAGTGGACAAGAACTTATGAACCAAGTTGCATCCTCTAGAGTTCCTCCGCATGATTCGCAATCCGATTCTGCCTCTAACCGCCGGCAGGTGCAAATTCAGATTACGAATTTGAACTTTCTCGAAAATACGCTGCCAGATTAAGTAATCGGGGCGGAAGTTGTTCCAGACCGTCAGAGTAGCTCAATTCAGTTGGTTGTATTATGATCAGACCAAATGAAAAAAGCATCGTCCGCAACGAATTGAACAAAATGGGTTTAACTAGCAGTAAAGCACTATATACTTGGACTTACACGGCACAATTGACTTGTAATCACACGGCACTATATACTTGTATTTGCGTGTCACAATAGACTTGTAATGACCCATGAGGGTTGGGAGGCTTTCATGCCCTCGCCAAACGAAAAACTGGCCGAATCCCTTGACGAACTCAAGGCGCTCCAGGAAGGCAACCGACGTGTGTTTCGTTCCGACGACCTGAGCCGAGTTCACCGCGAGCGCCTGGTGGAGAACGGCTTCCTGCAAGAAGTCATGAAGGGTTGGTTGATTTCTTCAAGCCCGGACGCTCAAGCCGGAGAGAGCACCCCTTGGCATGCGTCGTTCTGGGAATTCTGCGCACGTTACTGCGACGAACGCTTTGGCGAACAATGGCACCTGTCGCCGGAGCAGTCCCTTTTTTTGCACGGCGAGAGAACGGTGATCCCGGATCAACTGGTTGTGCACAGTCCGAAAGCGACGAATAACGATATCAATCTATTGTTCGGGACGACGCTTTACGATCTGAAAGTTGCGGAGATGCCCGCCCCTACCGCTCTCACGGTGAGGGACGGATTGCGTCTGTTTACGCCGGCGGCGGCGTTGACGCGTGTGCCGGAATCATTTTTTCAGTTGTATCCGCTCGAGGCGCAAGTGGTGATGGCGTGCCTCGCTGATGCCTCGGACCTGCTTCGGCTTCTCCTGAACGGAGGTCACTCCGCGAAAGCCGGTTATCTTGCCAAAGCCTTCCGCCAAACCGGGCGCGGCGAACTCGCGGACGAGATTCTCCGCGCCATGAAGGGCGCCGGATACGATGTGCGGGAGAGCAGTCCATTCGAAGCTGGACAGATAGTCCACATCCAGAGCTGTCCTGCCGCTTCGATCGTGAGCCGAGTCGAAATGCTCTGGAAATCGATGCGCGGCAAAGTTCTCGCGGCGTTCCCGAAAGCGCCCGGACTTCCAGCAGACAAAGAAGCGTATCTGCGCTTCGTCGACGACATCTATCGAACCGATGCCTACCACTCGCTGTCCATTGAAGGCTACTCAGTCACGCCTGCCCTGGTTGAGAGAGTGCGGCAGGGCGGCTGGGACCCCGAGCATGACGCTGGTGATCGCAGAAATCGCGATGCCCTCGCGGCGCGGGGATACTGGCAAGCGTTTCAGCTCGTGAAAAAGGAAGTAGAGAAAGTGATCGCCGGTGAGAACCCTGCCGCGCTCGCGCGCACTGCGCATAACAACTGGTATCGCGAAATGTTCCAGCCCTGCGTTACAGCCGGCTTGCTTGAACCGGGATCATTGGCCGGCTACAGGAACATACCTGTGTATCTGCGCGGGTCGCGCTACGTTCCGCCGAGGTGGGAGGCGGTTCGCGACGCCATGCCTGCGTTCTTCGATCTTCTGGAAAAGGAACCCGAGCCTTCGGTGCGCGCGGTGTTGGGACACTGGCTTTTCGGCTATGTACACCCGTACCCGGACGGAAACGGCCGCATGGCGCGTTTCCTTATGAATGTCATGCTGGCTTCGGGCGGCTATCCTTGGACGGTAATTCGCGTCGTGGATCGCAAGGCCTATCTAAGCGTGCTGGACCGTGCCAGCATCGAGATGGACATCCATCCGTTCACAACGTTTATCGTCCGCCGCGTGCAATGGCGCCTGGAGCGGCACGAGCTGACGTTTCCCGCGCCCATGGAGAGTTCGGTATTCGGGCGGGACATGGTTCTTTTCTACGGGCAAGATGGCGAAGCGGTGGTGCGATGCGCGATCACCAATGAAGCCCTGGACGATCACTTGCATGGAGAAGGGAAGCACAAACTCGAAGTATTCAGAGCGAACCGCCAGCCCATCGAGCAGGAGATGCGGCGGAGATATCTTGCTGGCGACACCGAATTGGATGGATCAGTTCTCATTCGCTCGGGGGATCTCCCTTGGTGACGACTCGCGCGTCTGAGACGGGGAGTCGTCCCACCAATAGCTGCATTCTTGTTGCGCGCCGTGCATGGTTTAGTGGTTTAGACACTCTCGACTTTCAATAGCCAACCGAACACTCATCTGTCCTTCTGGCTATTCTGATTTGCGCCCCGGTGTGATTTCAAAGGCGCTCTCTCCTGTAAATGGATCAGAGCTGTCGCTTGAAAACCAGCTGCAACTATCACAGAATGGGGATGATCCCCGGTAGCTCAACGGTAGAGCATTCGGCTGTTAACAAACCTCAAAACCGTTGAATCGGCGCCGCTTATACCGAAAAAACGCCGGTTTAGCGGCCCTTCGTTGGAACCATGTTGGAACCAGATTACTGGGGTGAACCCGTCTTCGACGATACCCACCACCTGGATGCGCGTCGTCCAGTTTGTAATATCCGCCGAGCGCGTTTGTGGCGGAGCCGAACATTCTGCTAGCAAATAGCCGGTTCACCACGGCGACGCGCGGCGCATTCTTGTCGTCGTGCCATGTCAGGTCTCTGCCGGACAATAAAGGCGTGCCCGCCGCCTGGAGATATTCGGGAGAGATGCTGAACATAATCACGTGAGCTGCGGCATTGGTTGGCCTGAGATCGGCTGTTTTGTCGTTAAAGATATTTGCCTCGCTGCAACAGGCGGGTTGTAATGGAGGTTGGTTGACCAAGCCTACGGACTTTACGCCAGAAATCGAGGCCATGGCTTCGAGCATACGCTTTTGCATTGCGGGCACGCGATCCGGTTTATAACCAGCCATATTCAAATCGATGTCAACGAGCATCGCGTCGCGCGGGTCAAAACCGAAATTGCTGTGCAGCGAGTGAGCCAGTCCGCGGACGGCAACCATGGAAGAGGTGACAAGCACCGCGCAGATCGCGATCTGTGCGCCGAGCAACAGGTCCCGGACAGTAAGCCGGCGCCCCACCGAGCCGGTGGATCCCGACTTGATGACCTGATAAGGATCGGTGCGAAGCACCTGCTTGACGGGAACCGCGCCGAAGAGAAATCCGCTGACTATACTCAAGAGCAATGCGACTCCATAAACGGCTGCGTCTGGATTCACTGGCATACTGATTGGGTATTGGGGAAACGGCTGCCACACGGCCAACCAGCGCAGAAGCCCTACGCTGCCCCAAAGTCCGGCAGCGCCTCCCATGAGTGAAATCAGCAGAGCTTCGGTGAATAGCTGCCGCAGAATGCGTGTACGGCCTGCGCCTAGGGCGAGGCGCAGAGCGACTTCGCGCGAGCGGTCCGCGGCGCGCGCGGCAAAGAGGCTGCCCAGATTGGCGCAGGCGGCCAGGAGAATCAGTCCCGCGAGCAGCATCAATCCGCCAAGGAACGCCTGAATGGCGGCGCCAAAACCGCCACCGGGAAGGCCTGAACGCTCCAAATTGAAGCTCATCTGAGCATCCTCTTTGGGTTAGCTCTTTTCGAGAGCAGAACCAATCGAGTTCAGGTCGGCAACCGCCTGTGCTGGAGTGACTCCCGCCTTCACGTGCCCAAGCACCGCGCTAACTAATCCAACGATTTCCGCGCCCTTTCAAGAGATCCGCTCCATCGTTCTGTTGCTTACGATGGGCACAAAAAAATCAGCCGAGAAGATCAACACAGTCCCGCGAAACCTGGGCGGGGTTACACCGACGACAGTATAAGGATGGCTGTTGAGACGGAGAACGCGGCCCACGACGCTACGATTGTCCTGAAAATGGGCGTGCCAATACGCGTGGGTAAGCACGATATACGGAGCATGCTCATCGGAGGGGTGAATGAGGCGGCCAAGGTAGGGCTGAATGCCTAATGCTTCGAAGTAGTTTGCACTAACTTCGTAAACCCAGGCACGGGACGGATTCTTGCCGGTATCCAGGGCAGCCTGGTCGATGTTATAGGCGATGAGGCCATCGAAAGTGCGGTTGCGATCGCGCAGATCGAGGTAATCGGGATATGACTCACTTGAGTCCTTGTCGCTTCCATGCTCCAGCGTGTAGAGGTTTTCCGGCTGGGGCACTTTCAGTGCGCGCAGGAACAGCCCATTCATCACGCTAAAGACGACCGCGTTTGCGCCGATGGCTACGGCCAGCGTCAGCACGGCGACGATCGTGAATCCGGGATTCTTCTTGAGCATGCGAACCGCGAACCGTAAGTCCTGCCAAAGCGTTTGCATGGCTGCGCTCCCCTGAATACCGGTGAACTTAGGGCACCTGCTATTCCCACGTTCCTCCGTTATAACCCCCTGTACCGGCTACACTTAGTGGTTTACAGACAGCCGAGATGTGTCCCCCAATTGTCCGGTTACGGGAAGAAGTCGTCGCGAAATCGGACAGCTGTTTGCAGTCAGCTTCCGAGCGCAGTTCTTAACTTAAAAGAGCAAAGGAGGTGCTGGGCGGCAAGCCGGAAGTAACTCGGTGACTTCCGCAGCAATGCCGGGCGCAGGTTATCGC
>DAIMDJ010000220.1:0-5197 GCA_036725905.1 Terriglobales bacterium | reverse complement strand
AAGGCGAGTTCGACGATGTAAAAACTGACGCTGGCGAACGCGAAGTACCGTTCGACAAGCGTGGGTTAACGAAGAGCGCCCTGATTGGGAGATGGAACGCCAGCAAGCACCGCCAACCCGATGATCTGGTGTTCTGTACGCGGAAGGGCGGACCTTTGGAGAGGCGTAATCTTCTACGCCATATCAAACCGCCGCAACCAAACTGGGACTCTCGAAGGCCGTAGGTTTTCGGAGCTTCCGCACGATGCACTCAAGTCTCATGCTGCGCGAGGATGCAAGGCCGGAGGTTGTCCGAGACAGATGACGATGTGAAGATGTTCCGAGAAGAGGTTATCAAGGGCATGAGGGAGAAGGGCGAGCAGGAAATGTATCCCGGACGCGCTCCCTGCGATGACAGTATTATTGTAGATCCCCGCGAATTTATATGAAAGTACGAGTTGTGAGCACTAAAGATAAGAATTTGGCTGAATCGCAGCACGCGGGCGGCCGTTTGCAAGACATAATTCGGCGGAACCGCTCGTCCGAGGCGCTAGGCCTATACGCCGTGTGTTCGGCACACCCGCAGGTGATCGCTGCCTCGGCGCGCGAGGCGCATGAGAACGGGTCGGTTCTGCACGTGGAATCAACTTCCAGCCAGGTAAATCAGTTCGGCGGCTATACGGGACAGAATCCTGAGCAATTTGCCGGTTTTGTCCGTTCCGTGGCGTGGGACGCTGGACTCTCCGATGATCAAGTCCTGCGGGGCGGTGATCATCTCGGCCCATTTCCATGGCGCAGTGAATCTGCCTCGGTCGCAATGGACAAAGCATGCGCCCTTGTTCGCGCATGTGTACTGGCTGGTTATCAGAAAATCCACCTCGACGCCAGCATGGCTTGTGCCGATGACCCCAAGCCTGGACTCGATGAACGAGCCGTTGCGGATCGCGCTGCCGTATTGTGCGAAACGGCTGAGAACGCTTTTCGTGAACTCGCCCCAAATTCACCACCTTTGTTGTATGTTGTGGGAACTGAAGTACCCGCGCCAGGTGGCGAATCAGGTTCCGAGGAATCCATTTCGGTCACTGCTGCTGGCCGTGTCCAATGCACTCTGGACGCATTCAAGCGAGCTTTTGATAAGCACAGATTAGAGGATGCCTGGGAACGGGTAATCGGCTTGGTGGTCCAACCCGGAGTAGAGTTCGGTGAAAGCAACGTCTTCGACTATGACCGTCGCAAGACGAAAGCTCTGAGTGTGGCCCTGCCTGCGAGCCCGCAGCTCGTATATGAAGCCCACTCCACCGATTATCAGCTTGCTTCATCTCTCAAGCAGATGGTTGAGGACCACTTTGCAATTCTCAAGGTTGGACCAGAGCTGACCTTCGCCTTTCGCGAGGCAGTTTTTGCGCTCTCAGCAATTGAGCACGAAATGCTACAAGGCAAGGCCGCTCGCGTTTCGAACGTTCGCGAAACCCTCGATACAGCCATGCTGCGCAACCCGAGCTACTGGCGCGATTACTACCATGGTGATGAGAATCGACTCCGCGCTTCTCGCTCCTACAGCTATAGCGATCGTTGCCGATATTACTGGCATGAGCCGGAGGTGAACGCGGAGATCGAGCTTCTCATCGAGAACCTCACCGCGTTTTCCCCAGTCTTAACACTGGTCAGCCAGTATTTGCCACTCGAATACGAGGCTATTCGTGCGGGAACTCTTCATGCCTCGCCATCCGAGATGATTCGGCGTCACATCCGAGCAGTGCTGCACAAGTACGCTACGGCGTGTGGCGAAACGCTATGAGTGTGCTCCGAAGCTCTAGTTTCGGCGTTAATTTTTCTTGGTGAGTTCCAACAGTCCAAAGCGCTCCGGGACGTGGAAGGTATTGGCCATTGGAACCTGCCATGTTATCTCCTGGCGGTTTGGGCCGGGTCCTTGGCTGCGAAATAGATTTATACGCAAGATGTTGCCAGCGGCTGGCGGACGCGTGTCGATAGCGGAATATGGAATCTTCACTGCGCCGTACCAAACGCGAGCAGCACGGTCGATTCGTGCCGAAACCTGGAAGCCGGAATTCCAGGTCCAACCTTCCTCGTGATGCGGTTTATGGAGATCAATATCCAGGTCTGTCCATTCTCCCTGTGGCGAAATCTCAAACTCTTTGTACCGCTTGACATCCTTGAAATCGGCACCGATGAAGACTTCGGCCACGTCCCAATTCCACAATCCGTACGTCTCGGTTGAAGTCTTTGGATTCGGCCTCAGATTGAGCTGCTCGTATGGACATACAAACAAGAAGTAGAGATTCTGAGCCGTCCAACCTGTGCGCACCTCAGTTCGATACTTTGGCACAGGATTGCCGTGAGGATCGGTTTCCATATACACGGGTTGCGCAGCACGCACCAGAATTGTGATTCTGGATTTGTGTTGAGAGAAACGTCCGTTTCAGCCCAGATGCTCTTGGCAATTGGCGCTGCGACGGCTACACAGCTTCGTGACGCAAGAACCGGAATCAGAATCAGGAACAGCGAACGACAATACGGCGGGTTCATATGTCGATCTGCAACACCCGTGCTGCATTCTGGTTGTAAACTTTTTCGAGAATCGATTGGGGCAAGCCTAAACCATAGATCCGCCAACGCCCTTGGGGCGGCACTTTAGCCGACGCGTAGTCGAAATATTCATCCCCGGTCTCGAGGAACCGGTAATAAATTTCGTACAACTTGTCGTTGAAAACCTGCTGCGGAAATTCGTCTCCGTGCGGGGTGGCATCCGTTCCGAACAGAATCCTGTCCTGATAACGATCAAAGAATCGGCGCGATCTCCGCGGTTGGCGACCCAACTCACCTATGCGAGCGGCAATGTCCACCGTCATGTTGGGGAAGTGGTCGAGGTTCTCCGAAACATTGTCCAGGTTCTCTGCGAAATTCCCAACGTGCAGAACCAAGAATTGCGTACGCGGATGGCGGGCTAATACACGGTTGCGCGCCTCCAGCAGCTCCGCATTACTTGGAAAGTCGCGGTCGTAAAAAGACCAGTCAGGGTGGTTGCTCAGTTCCTCGTAGCGCTCGTTGAAGCGATCGGTCGGAGTGAAGAATGCAATCGGATCAGAAACATGGATTGCCACCGGCATGTTCAGCTGCCCGCAGGTGTCCCACATGGGATCAAACCGCGGATCGTCGATCTTCACCAATTTGCCTGACGTAATGTTCTCGCGCAGGTACAGCCCGAGCGTTTTCAGAATTTTCAAGCCCTTTGCTCCCGCGCGCTGTGCACGCTCAATGGCATCCGCCTGAATGCGTGGATAATTGGGCTCCAGGAATCTCGAATAGCAAGGCTCGGTGAGGCTGTAAAAACGCCCTGGAAAGGCCTTGTCATACTTCGTAATCACTTCCACAAGGCCATCATCATAGCCACCGGTAAGATTGACCATGGCGCGAATATTTTTACGGTCCATGACCGAAAGAAGCTCGTCCGGCTTGCCAAGGTAACTGCGTTCCGCGGCGAGCGCTACTCCGTTTTGCGATTTTGCCGACACAGTAATGTGGGTATGCACATCGACCACGGCAAAAGCCGCGCGCTCGACGAAAGTTTCCTGCGCATGAAGCATGCTCCCCGGCTCGTAATCGGCAAGTGCTAATGCTGGTTTCTTATTGTTGGCCTGAGGTTTCGGTTGCTCGTTTGAGCTCGGGACAGCAAGCGCGTTCTTCGGTTGGGCGAAGGCGCTGAGAGCTAAGCCCAACTGATGGAGCCACTGCCGACGGTTGAGCACGGTTCCTCCTGTTGTCTTCACTGCGTCTAAGAATCTGCCCGACACGATCCTGTTCAACTACCTCAATTCGCTATTCCGTTAACACCTGGTCGAGCAGTTGTCCTACCGCCCGATGCGCTTCTCCGATTGCGGTGCGATGGTCTGGTGTGCCCGAGAGGTCCGTATTTGCAAATGCAATTCGTCCGAATGGTGCGGCGCGCAGAATGGCACGTGGTGGCGGGGTTCCGTTCTTACCGAAAAAGAATCCTGGCTGTGGGCTCACGTATGCATGTCCCCAGCGGTTCAGAATGATCCCAGCGATGTCTCGGGCCGCGTCAAATCCCGAAGCAGAGAACATATCAGTCAGTTGAGCTCGAATCTGACGTTCGTAATCGCGAAATGGCGTCGTAAGGAGTTGAGCGCGCCCGCGATCTCCCTGCTCCTGAACCGGCAAACCATAATGAGGATAAAGAACCTTGAGCGTGAGCACGACGGCAGAATCTGGGCCGATTGTCTTATTGTTGGTGGAAAACGTTGGAAGCTTCCGAACCGCCGTGAAGCTGCCTAGTCCTTCAAACCACTGGCACGCTGAGATCCCCAACTTGTATAAGAACCGCCAATTACGCAGCGCGACATTCGCCATCATGCAGGGCGAACGGTAGAACTGATCATAAGCCTGTCGTTGAGCAGAGGTTAGGTCGCGAATCACGAGTTTTGAAGTCCAGCACCCTCCAGCCATGACAACCGAACGTGCTTTGAGGCGATAAACTTTGCCGCCACGCGTGTAGGCGACGGTAACAAAATTCGACGCAGAAGGATTTCCTTCGTGCTTCACCCAAACTGTCGTGCTACTCAAACGAATTCTCGCCGTCTGGCCAGGGCGATCGAGCGCCTGAAAGTCAATGTTGTTGAGGCAGACTGCCTCGAGCGTGTTGGGGCCGGGAATTGAGTCGGGGATGAGCGTCTTCACAATGTGACGCGCGATTCCGTCGTTTCCGCCAGGAAACGATAGGGAGGGCTCGTCCATTGAACGATCAACGTCGAAGGCATATATGCAGTAGGCGGAAAGCACGTCCGGTCCAGCGCCGAAACCACCACCTTCGTCAGCCATGAACGTCTGAATGGTCTCTTTGCTCAGGCCGTAATTGTCCATCAAATGACGTTCAATCGTGACGCTGTCTAACTGGCGCGATTTTTCATCGCCCGGATACTCAAACGGCAAGCCCGCTCTTTGTTGTTCGTTGTACTTGAGCAGTTCAGAACGTGTCGCCTCGGAAATTGGGGCACCCTGCAGTTTCTTTTTCCACGGATCGACCAACCACAACCCGGGCTTCTGACCAAATTTCGCTCCGAAGTAAAAACCAATAGGAGACCTCATATCTTCGAAGCTGTTTCCCAACGGAATTTCAGGAGAGGAGCTACTCCATTCCTGATACTTGAATTCGCGCCAGTCGAGTCCGATCAACTCAAAA
>DAIMDJ010000219.1:0-5218 GCA_036725905.1 Terriglobales bacterium | reverse complement strand
CCAGCCTCTACAGTTTTTGCCGCAATGAGTTATGCCGCTTTCGGCATTTTCCTGGAAGCCAGTACTTCAGCTTCAGCTTGGGCCCAATCGTCAAGTTCGAATCCATCCGCCCTGCCGCGCTGTTCATAGCTTTCGTAAGCCCAGCGACGGATTGCGTCTTCCACCTCAACGGGTGTTGCAGGGAATTGTTTGGTTGTTTGATCCGTATCGCGTTTCATTGGAACTCCTTCCTCGGTGTTGAGTAGGTTTACAAACGAGTTGTTCTCGTGGAAGAAGGCGGAGCATCTGCTTAAATCCTTGGGAGGCAGCTCCGGCTAGAATGGAACGATTTTAAGAAGCCTGCTTTTTGCCTATCAACTCCGCAATGTATTTGTCCTTGCAAGCTTCAGAACAGAAGTGGACGGCAAGTGGGTGTACAGCATCGCCGTCGTTCCAGGCCGATAAAATGTCCACTTCGCGTCGGACGACAGTGATGCCTACGGCTTCCGCCGCCCGTCCAAGAATCCAGATGCTGGTTGGCTTCTTGACCTTGCCACACGAATCGCACGCAAACTGAATCATTATTGGTCCTTCCAATTTCTGACCCAGCCGGAAAACGATACTAGCCCGATTCGAGAGTACGGAAAAGGGCTAAAACCTGTCTGTCGCATCGCACCAAACGGAGCAGCAAGCTGGACGTGCAAGTGTATGGTGCGAAAGCAGGTTGGCCCCTGCCGGGGACAAAGATGACCGGGTGATTTCCGCCGCAGAAGACAACCGATTGAATTGTCATAGATTCCAACCCTCCTGACGTGGGTAGCGCTGCAGGAGATTCTTCGTCGCAATGGCCAGGAGTTCGCGCATTGATATATCTCACGATTTTTGTCCTCGCTGCCGCCATTTCTAGCCCTCTCGCCAGCCGCGCACGAATGCGCCTTGCCTTCCCTAAGAATTTGTTCATATCGGTATTTGAATGGTTTGGCGAATTGGGCTTTTTCTGTGCGCGTCTGTTCCGCGCCGCCCTGGTTCCTCCGTATGAATTCGGCGAACTCCTGCGTCAATGTGACGAGATTGGATCAAAGTCGCTGCCGCTTGTAGCGCTGGCGGGGGCGGCAACTGGCGTGGTCCTGTCCCTGCAGACGCGAGATAGCTTGATTCGATTTGGAGCCAAGTCTTTCCTCCCTGCTGTCATTGTGTTTTCCATAATCAAGGAGAGTGGACCGATCATTACGGGACTGATCGTCAGTGGGCGTGTAGGAGCTGGCATAGGCGCTCAACTCGGCTCCATGAAAGTCACCGAGCAGATCGACGCCATGGAGGCCTCTGCAGTTGATCCATATAAGTTCTTAGTTGCGACGCGAGTCTTGGCATGCATCCTGATGCTGCCTCTACTGACTCTCGCCTCGGATTTTTGCGGCATATTCATGGGCTGGATCGCCAATATGCTGGCCGAACCCATTTCACTCCGCCTATTTCTGGAGAGTGGCTTCAAGAACGCACTGTTTAGCGATTTTATTCCGCCGACACTCAAGACAATGGTCTTCGGCTTCATCATCGGACTGGTTTCCTGTTTTCAGGGAATGCGAACACGGGGAGGCACAGAAGGTGTGGGAAGGTCGGCGACCAGTTCGGTCGTGCTCTCGTCGTTGTTTGTTGTCGTCGCTGATGTTCTGCTGGTGCGATTAATCCTGACGATCTGGGGGTGAATTCCGCATGAGTAACCAAACCAACGATTCCCCGATTGTTATCGAGGGATTGCGCAAAGCGTTTGGCGAGCAGAAGGTTTTGGACGGAATCAATCTTAAGGTTGCGAAAGGAGAAACCGTAGCTGTACTAGGCCGAAGTGGAGGCGGAAAAAGCGTTTTCTTGAAGTTGCTCATCCGCTTGCAGACGCCCGACTCGGGCTCCATCCGGATTGCCGGCCAGGAGATCACGAAATTGAATGAGAAGCAGTTGAACGATGTCAGAAAGAAGATAGGCTTCCTGTTTCAGCAGGCGGCCTTGTATGACTCGCTCACAGTTGAGGAAAACGTCGCCTTTCCTTTGAAGCGGCACACGAAGAAGTCAGCGGCAGAACAGAAGGACCGAGTGCGCGAACTTCTCGCCGACGTGGGTATGGATCAAGACCTTGAGAAGTTGCCCTCGCAGATCTCGGGGGGCATGCAGAAGCGGGTGGGATTGGCACGGGCGCTGGCATTAGACCCTGAGATCTTGCTCTTCGATGAACCCACGGCTGGACTGGACCCGATTACAGCGACCGAGATCGGAAGCTTGATTCTTGAACTGAAGAAAAAACGTCAGCTGAGCGCCATAGTGGTCACTCACGATGTCCAGGGCGCGAAAGCGTATTCGGATCGGATGGTCTTGCTCCACCAGGGAACCATCCAAGCGGAAGGAAATTTGGAGGAACTACAACGCAGTAAAGATGAATTCGTCGCCCAATTTGTCGGCTACGGATCTAGGTAATTATTTATGTCTAGAGCGTTTCGATTAGGAGTCTTCATCGTCGTAGCGCTGCTGATCTTTGCCGGAGGAGTGTTCTGGATCGGGAAGAAGCAATTCCTTTTCCACTCGACGTATCGCCTTAAAGCCGAGTTCCAGAATGTTGCTGGCTTGAACGGGGGAGCCGAAGTTCGCGTCGGGGGAGTTCATGAAGGTACTGTCAGGCAGATCCAGCTTCCAATACGGCCGAACGAGAAAGTGCGCGTCTTGATGGATCTCGCGGGCGGAACCCGCAATGTGATCAAGAAAGACTCCTTGGCTACGATCCGTTCCGAAGGCCTAGTGGGAGATAAGTTTGTTGAGATCTCGTTCGGGTCCGAGCAGTCGCCTAAAGTGGGCGATGGTGACATGATTCAAGGCGAGCCGCCGCTTCAAATCTCTGATCTGCTCAACAAGACCAACGAGGTCCTCGACTCAACCAAGGGCGCCATCGAGAACGTCAACGATACAACTAACAATCTCAAATCCATCACCAACAAAATCGATCAGGGTCAGGGAACGGTCGGAGCGCTGATCAATAACAAAAAGATCTATCAAAACGTCAACGCGGGCGCGACCGCATTTCAGGAAAACATGGAGGCGCTCAAGCACAACTTTTTCTTGCGCGGCTTCTTCAAAGATCGAGGATATGAGAGCGCCGCGGACTTGAAGAAGAACGAAATCTCGCAATTGCCGGATAAGCCTCTGGCGAAGCAATTCACCTATGAAGCCAAGAGGGTTTTTGACAAGCCAGATGCGGCGAAGCTCAAGGACGCCAAGGCTTTGAATGATGCTGGAAACTATTTGCAGAGCAATCCGTTTGGCCTGGCCGTGGTCGCCGCTTATACCGATATGAAGGGGGATACCGAGAAAGACCGGCTGCTGAGCGAAGCACGCTCCATGGTGGCGCGCGATTATCTGGTAAAGAATTTCAAACTGCAGGATACCAAGATTAAAACGATCGGATTGGGGAAATCCGATAAAGCCCCGGACGGCGGCAGCATTGAGATCCTGATTTATCCAGAAGGCACGACCGCAGCCCAGAACCGTAGCACGTCGCCCTCGCCGTAGGGCTAGTTCTCCGGCTGGGAATCGGCTCAGGAGACCGCGTGTTTTCAGTCGCGATAATTGCTGGGTAGTCGACGAGAGGTAAACTGGGGTCCTAGTATGCGTAAACGGCTTGTTACTCCAACGCTAGAGACTGTTCGATCCAGCGGTGAAGCCTGGCTCGATATCGAGCGTGCGGCCATTGTTGAAATCACGTCGGAGGAGAAAGACTATCCGGTCGAGTCTGCCTTCGTTTTGGGAGAGGCGCAGGGCTGGCGCGCCGCAGAACCAGGGCCGCAAACGATTCGGCTCGTGTTTGACCAGCCGCAGAGGTTGAGGCGAATATCGCTTGTCTTTGAAGAAAAAGAAACCGCGCGGACGCAGGAGTTCGTCTTGCGTTGGTCTTCCGATGACGGGAACTCGTTTCGGGAAATTGTCCGCCAGCAGTGGAACTTTAGCCCTCCTGAAACAATACGCGAGGTCGAGGAGTATCAAGTTGAGCTTTCAAACGTTACCGCACTCGAATTGACCATCGTGCCGAATACGAGTGGCAGACCCGCTCGCGCCTCGCTCAAGAGTCTGCGCCTGTCTTGACCAGGGCTCTTTCCCCAACCCTTCACGGGAATGATCCGCGAAAGCTTGCTCCGGGAAGCGGATATCTCTCTGCCACGAAACAGGTATGTAAATTCACTCATTTGTTTTCTTCTTGGTTTGTACCGAAAGCGGATCCGCGCCACAGATTGCAGCACGCAGCACTTCGGGGCTGATATTGGCGCCGGTGACCAGGAGCACCGTGTGGCGGCCGCATTGGAATTTTGCATGAAGCAGAGCGGCGGTGGCGGCGGCACCAGCGGGCTCGGCGATGATGTGCTCGTCCAGGGCAAGATGACGAATCGCGGCGAGCATCTGGTCGTCAGTGACGAGAACGACTTCGTCGACGAGTTCGCAGATCGCGCGCACGTTATCGGGTTCGGGGATGCGCGTCGAGAGACCGTCGGCGATGGTGTTGCATGTTTCGGTGGGGACGGCTTGGCCGTGCTTCCAGGAGAGGAAGTAGGAGGGTGCTTGCTCGGCCTGCACACCGATGATGCGAACGGTTGGAGACAAGTGCTTGGCAGCGGCGGCAACTCCCCGGATGAGCGCCGTGTCACCCATAGGGACGACAATGGTATCGACGGAGGGAAGCTGCTCGAAAATCTCGAGCGCAATGGTAGCCGGTCCAGCGGGCAGATCAGGATCGGTGGCATCGTTCAGGAAGTAGAAGCCTTGGGTTCGCGAACAAGCTGCAGCTTGCTCGAAAGCCGCGCTGAGATCGGCGGCGCCTTCTTCGACGATCTTCGCGCCGAGGGCCGCAATGCGGGCGCGCTTCACCGGATTGGGATTGGCAGGAAGAAAGATCGTGGCCTGGATCCCAAAGAGCTTCGCGGCAAAGGCGACCGCGGCGCCATGGTTGCCGGTGCTGGAAGCTGTGACCTCGTGGATCGGGCGTCGCGCGGTGTTGAGGGAGAGAGCATAGAGCGCGCCTCGCGGTTTGAACGATCCGGTGGGCAGGTCGCTTTCGACCTTCAAATAAACATCGCCGCCGGTTTTCGCGCACAAGGCAGGAGTGGCTATCAGTCGCGACACAGGGAAATAGCGTCGTAGCAGGGTTTGTGCTTCGCGAGCGGTGGAGAGCGCTAGATTCATAAGCAACTGTGGCCTGGCACAAAAT
>DAIMDJ010000218.1:0-5218 GCA_036725905.1 Terriglobales bacterium | reverse complement strand
CCGAAGGCCATCAATGGTGGCAGCACGCGGTCTTCTATGAAATTTATCCCCGCAGTTTTGCCGACAGCAACAACAACGGCATCGGCGATCTCAATGGCATCACATCCAAGCTGGATTACTTGAAAGATCTTGGCGTTGACGCCATCTGGATCACTCCCTGTTATCCCTCACCGCAGGTAGACTTTGGCTATGACGTTTCCGACTACGAAAATATCGACCCGATGTACGGGACGTTGAAGGATTTTGACCGCTTGGCAAGCGAAGCAAGAAAACGTGGCATCCGCATCATCATGGATTTTGTGATGAACCACAGCTCCGACAAGCACAAGTGGTTCATTGATTCGGAATCGTCGAAGACCTCGGCGCACAGGAACTGGTATATGTGGCACGACGGCAAAGGCCCCGGCCAGCCACCGAACAATTGGCAGTCAACATTCGGTCATTCCGCCTGGAAGTTCGATCCCAAGACCGGCCAGTGGTACTATCACTATTTCTATCCTGAGCAGCCGGATCTCAACTGGCGCAATCCTGCGGTCGAAAAAGCCATGTTCGACGTGACTCGTTGGTGGTATCAGCGGGGCGTTTCAGGGTTTCGTCTTGATGCCGTTGATACGTTGTTCGAAGATCCCGACCTGCGTGACAACCCAATTCTGCCGGGCACGAACAAATACGGCGATCCCAACATGCAGGACAAGTACAACACCAAATTGCCGGAACTGCACGACGTTCTCCGCGATTTGCGAAAAGTTGCCGACGAGCACAGCGCCGTGCTGATCGGCGAGACCTGGACCAAAGACATCGACGAACTGAAGCGCTACTACGGCGACCACAGCAACGAACTACAAATGCCAATGGATTTTCTGTTCGCGCGAGTGGACAAGCTTTCCCCGGCCGAATTTCGCAAGCAAATCGCTGGAGTGGATGCCGCCGGCTGGCCAGTTTACGTGTTGAGCAATCACGACATTGTGCGCGCCTACAACCGTTATGGCGACGGCCAGCACAATGATCAGATCGCGAAGGTGATGGCAGGACTCTATCTGACGTTGCGCGGCACGCCGATCATGTACTACGGCGAAGAGATCGGGATGGAGAATAACGATCCCAAACGCAAGGAAGATGTAAAGGACCCGATCGGCAAAATCGGTTGGCCCAAGGAGAAGGGCCGCGACGGCGAGCGCACTCCCATGCAGTGGAATGACAGCACCAATGCAGGCTTCAGCCAAACCGCCCCGTGGCTGCCGGTTCCGCCCAGCTACAAAACGCACAATGTCGCCAGCGAATTGAAGGATCCTGATTCGATCCTCCAGTTCTACAGGCGCGTGCTCGCACTACGGCATGAGAACGTGGCTTTGCGCGATGGGCAATACGTCCCGCTAAACGAAAGCGACCAGAACGTGCTCTCGTATCTGCGCCGTTACAAAGATGAGGCCGTGCTGGTGGTTTTGAATATGTCCGGAAGTGAGCAGAAGGTCAGTTTCGATTTGGCAGGACAGGGCTTCGCGTCCGGCAAAGCCACCACGCTGCTTACGACGTCGAGCGGTCACCCGAAAGAAGCAGCACTTTCGGAAGTCACGCTGGAGCCATTTGCGGTTTATATTGGAAAGCTCTCCAAATAGATTGGCTTTCAAATAATTATGGCTGCTGCTGAGGAACCGAAACCCAGCGATACAGTGCAGGCGTTGGTGCAACTTCTACGCACCCGGTCGGCTGAGGAAATTCGCGAGCGCATGTATGACAATCCGCCTGGCAGTCCGTGGTGGTCCGCCTGCAAAACCGAACTCGATGTTCGCAACGGCGAGAAAATGGCGGCCGCACTCGTGGACACCTCGCGTATTTTGGATAAATTGAAAAGTGCTGCTGAACACTTGGATGGACTGACCGACAAACTGGTCCAAACCACCAACGACATGGCCGCGATCGTCAAGGCGGTCAAGGAATCCGGCCGCAGGATGGAACTCACAACCTATGTGATCGTCGCCGTGACGATTGTGCAACTCTTCTATATTGCGTTCCAGTTCTCGGCAAAACACTAGCCACAAAAAAAGCCAGCGCTGTAAATGCGCTGGCTTCAGCCAAACTTAGCATCACTTCTTAGTACAGACGGGACCTGCGTCGTGTGTGAATGTGTTGTTGTTGGAAAACCAGCCGTTCACGGCAATCGAAGGGGCTCCATAGAACCATGAGAAGAACGCCAGCTCTTGCAGGTGGTAGTCAAATCCGTTGACCGTGCTTGTGACCGTGGGAACGTTCGTACCGGTCAGCGGATCACCGACCTCCAAGTTGCCCTGGCATCCGCCCACCTGGCCGACGTGCCCCCACAGCGGCGTCGGATTGTTGCCAAACGGGTCGTCCATCCATTCGCCTACTTCGTGAGCCGCGATCGAAGTGTCACGAATAGCGGGACCGAAAAGACCTGTGGTATCAAAGTCAATTGGTGAGAAGGTCTGGATAGGAGAACCGATAGCGTCATGGAACCCAAGTACGCAGCACTTGTTCAGATTGTTTGGTACACCGATCGACATCACCACGTTGTACATCAAAAATACTGGGAACTGCGAAGTGTTGACTCCCTCTGCGGCCAGCAGCTTGAGCAAAACAGGGAATATGGTGTTGATGTTGACAATTCCCAGCGGTCCGCAGGATCCGAAAAGCCCGGACGGGATAGCGAGAGCCTCGTTTGCCGGGAATACGAGGTGAACGGGAGGGAGTACGTGCGGGTTGAGCAGCGTATGGTAATCCGTACCCTGCAGAGAGAAGCTGCCCCGCTGGAAAGCGTCTATATACTGCGTCGTGCCCACTGACGTTGGACCGAAACTAAAGTCTGTGGCTTGGAATATCGGCGACTGCACAGCGAGGGCGATGGGGACGTTATTGGGGGAGCTGAGGCAGGCGTTGTCAGCCACTGTGGGATCGAACGTCGTGAATCCCTTGATCCTGGAGAGAATTCCTCCCTTGCTGACTTTGAAGGCGACGGATTTCGTAGTAATGATCAAGGGAATGATTGGAGTGTCTACTGTGGTGGTAGTAAATGGTCCAGAGGAAAATGGATCCTGTCCCACCATTACCCCGGAGTAAGTGTTGCCGTCGCGGCTGGAGACGGTTGTGTAATTGAATGTCGCAAGCGCGCTGCTGGCGCTCGCGTCGGCTGGACGAAGCATGTTGCCATTCGCATCACGGGCTGGGTTAACGATCGTGAACGCTTTAAGCTTGGGTTTTTGCGAAACAGATACTTCCTGGGCCAATCCTGTAACCGTAAACATCACGGAAGCTAGACACCACCACAGTGCTGGTCGAATTGTCATTTTGAACACCTCATCAAGTTTTGTGTCGGGAATTCTCGTATCAAATCCTGGGTTCAAGATTCAGCAAATAATTAAGTGCTGATCGCTGTGCGCGTCATCCGCTCCTGGAAGATAGGCCCACTCTCTGATCACAAATACCCGCTGCTGGGTGAGAGGTCGAGCTAAGAACCTGGCCAGCATTCTTGCGCTCCATCACGGAGACTGTCAAGATCGCAAAGTTTTGCACATCCCGCATGGGGCGGGCTTTTCGGCGGAATCGATTACTATAGCCTCCGATGGCGAACTGCATAGGCGCCCTCGATCAGGGCACGACTAGCACCCGGTTCACCGTGTTCGATAGCAATGGGCGGATTGTCTGCTGCGTACAGAAAGAACACCGGCAGATATATCCTCAGCCCGGCTGGGTGGAGCACGATCCCGAGGAAATTTGGCGCGCCGCACGCGACGTAATGCAAGAGACGACTGCCGCGCGTGGGTTAACCGCTCCCGATTTCGCTGCCATCGGAATTACTAATCAGCGCGAAACTACCGTCGTTTGGAACCGCAAAACCGGCAAATTGGTCACCAACGCCATCGTGTGGCAGGACACGCGCACGTCCGATTATGTCTCTGAGTTAGCTCGCCAGGGAGGACAAGATCGTTTTCGCGCAAAAACCGGGCTGCCGCTCAGCACTTACTTCAGCAGCCTGAAAATTCGCTGGATACTCGATCATGTGTCCGGATCACGTGAGCAGGCGGAAGCGGGCGATCTGTTGTTTGGAAATATCGACACCTTTCTTGTGTGGCATCTCACCGGAGGCCCACGCGGCGGAATTCACGTCACCGACGTCACCAACGCCAGCCGCACGCAACTCATGAATCTGGAGACGCTTGCCTGGGATCGGGAGCTTCGGGATGTCTTCGGCATCCCGGAAGCGATGCTCCCAAAGATCTGTTCGAGCAGCGAAGTCTATGGCGAGGTGAAAGAAGGACCGCTCAGCGGAGTACCTATCGCGGGCATTCTGGGCGATCAGCAAGCTGCGCTCGTCGGGCAAGCCTGCTTTCGTCCCGGTGAAGCAAAGAATACTTATGGCACTGGATGCTTTCTCTTGATGAACACTGGCGAGAGGCCCGTTCAATCCAAATGTGGTCTGCTCACGACGGTTGCCTTCAGGTTTGGCGGCAAGCCGGCACATTACGCACTGGAGGGCAGCATTGCGATCACGGGCGCGCTGGTGCAATGGCTGCGCGACAACCTCGGCTTGATCGGCACGAGCTCTGAAATCGAAACACTTGCGCGGTCCGTCGAGGACAATGGAGGCGTGTATTTCGTGCCGGCGTTTTCTGGGCTGTACGCTCCGTACTGGAAGCATAATGCGCGGGGCGTAATTACCGGATTGACACGATATGCGAACAAGGGCCATCTCGCGCGAGCGGTTCTGGAGGCAACTGCGTTTCAGACGCGCGAGGTCGTCGAGGCAATGGAGAAAGACTGTGGCGCGAGTCTTGAGCTGCTCCGAGTTGATGGAGGCATGGTGGAGAACGATCTGCTCATGCAGTTTCAGGCCGATATCCTTAACCGGCCGGTGGTGAAATCTTCAATCAATGAAACTACCTCGCTCGGGGCGGCTTATGCGGCTGGTCTGGCTGTGGGTTTTTTCAAGAATACCGAGGACCTCTGCCAAAAATGGACCGCCGCTCATACCTGGAGCCCTAATCTGGATGACGATCGTAGACGGGAGATGTATCGGCTCTGGAAAAAAGCGGTGGCCCGGTCGTTCGACTGGATTGATTAGACTCTCGCCGCAACGCCTTGACCGACGCTTCTGATTTCAATTTACATCCGGGAGTAGCACGTCAGTGAAGCCGCCAGATTGCCCGTTTAGGCCGACGAAGCTACGAATCTGCCCTGAAGACAAAGAAAGCGAGCCGCTGTC
>DAIMDJ010000217.1:0-5228 GCA_036725905.1 Terriglobales bacterium | reverse complement strand
AGGCGGCCTTCGCCGGAGCGTTTCCAAAGTTCCATTTGGAATAAACGGTCCTGCGCCACGACAAATCCCTGGGCGAAGAACAAATCGTGCTGATTCTGCGCATAGATATGGGCCACACCCCACCGGTCGCGGAGGACGTTCACCGGCTTCTGCAGCCCACGTACCTTCAGTTTTCCCTGAATCGTAGAAACTGCTGCTTTTGCCTGCTCTTGCATGCCGGGCGGGTTCTCGGCGCTCACGCACGGCCCGATCAGCAGAGTGGAAACGAAAAGAGCTAACGTCCTTCGGGCAGTCATCAAGCAGTCCCCTCAATAAGACGGAAAATGACAATCAGTTTTCTATCCAAATCGAAACGCCAGAAAGTTTATGTGAAGCAGAACAATTCCGCGTTGCGGGCATTGATCGAAAACGCGATCGATCACGAGCAATTTTCTTGTGCCCAGGATCGCGGCTAGGACGGTGAACGCAAACCTATCCCGCGAGGACTCGTAGATCACGACCTCGGCTCGGCACCGTCAGATTTCGCCAATTTTTTCAACCGTTGCTGGCGAGATTGTTTGCCGGTGTGATGCGCCAACAGAAGCCGGCTTCACAAATGTTTGTCGCATCTGATCGCACAATTCCTCAAGACGAGCGCTGTAGTGGACAGGAAACGGCTGAGTAGTCTCCCTCAGGGCCAGAAGATGAGAAGGCAGGCGCAGACGAGAAGTGAGGAATCGTGCTCGCGCGGATTTAACTGCTGAAGTCGAATCCTGGTGGCTTGCTTCGAGGCGACGGCCCTGACGCATCACGGGAACAAGAAGCGCCTCTGCTTCCGCCATCGATTCCTCGTCCAATCCTATGACATCGCTGGAGAATGTCCCGTCTTTCCCAGTGAACCGGAACACCTGCTTGCGGCCCGGATAGGTCTTCTTTTCTTCGCTGAATTTGGCTGCGCTGCGGACCTGGCCGTCCGTTTCAACTTCTACGAGCTTGTAGATAACGCCAACGGATGGAGCATCGGGAGAAGTGGAGAGAGCGGTGCCGACTCCGAAGGAATCAACGCACGCGTCATCACGCAGCAGCCCTTCGATGCGGCCTTCGTCGAGGTCACCAGAGACGAAAATCTGCACATCATTCCAGCCACTGGCGTCCAGTCGCTTGCGGGCCCATCGGCTGTCCGCAAGAACATCCCCGCTGTCCAGACGGATGGCGCGTGGCTTACGACCTAGCGCTATGATTTTCTCGACAGCAGCTCTGACGTCATAGGTATCCACGAGCAGCGTGGACTGTTCGGGGAACACATCGAGAAAACTGCTGAAGGCTTCGCTTTCATCTTCATGTGCCATGATCCAAGAGTGCGCCTGGGTTCCATACACCGGGATTCCGAAGACGCTCCCAGCATACGTGTTGGATGTTCCTTCGCAACCGCCGATGAAAGCAGCGCGGGCCGCGAGGACGCCAGCTTCAACTCCATGCGCGCGCCGCGATCCGAACTCAATGACCGGCCGGCCCGCAGCAGCCGTGGTCACTCGCGCCGCCTTGCTGGCGATGAGTGTTTGCAGATGGACAATGGAAAGCAGGCTGGTCTCTACGAGTTGGGCCTCCGCGATAGGAGCAGTCACGCGCAGCAAAGGTTCGCCGGGGAAGAAGATCGTGCCCTCGGGCAATGCCCAGACGTCGCCGGTGAACCGGAATCGCGCAAGAAATTCAAAAAAGCCGCCGTCAACATGCCCAAACAGCGGAAGCGAGCGGAGATAGGAAATATCTTCAGACGAGAAATGAACATTTCCCAGAAAATCAAGCGCTTGCTCCAGGCCTGCCGCGACCAGATAGTTGCGATGAGGTGGCAGGTGGCGAACGAATAGTTCGAAAGTGGCGCGTGCCTCGAAGTGCTTCTGGACGTAGCCCGCCGCCATCGTGAGTTCATAGAGGTCGGTGAGCAGGCCGGACAAACGCCCCCCAGGATAGCTACTCATAGAAAGAGTCCCCTGGAATTTCAGACGCACGATGAATCAGGCCGCCGTTTCGCCGACTGCTCCGGCGGCAAACTTGATTATCTTCGGTTTGACCAGCTTTTCGAACTCCTCCCAGGCCAGTCGAACCAATTCTCGATGCGAGCCTGCGTTAAATGCAATCTCCTTATCCTTCGCCAAGCTTTCATCCGCAAAAACCTTGATTCCGTACAAATTTCCGAAGGGTGGCATGGCGCCTGTTTCACAATCGGGGAACCGGTCTTTGAATTCGCTCTCGGAGGCGAGCTCAACGGTTGTCGCCATTGCTTCCGCCTTAAGCCGTCGCAGATCGACATGAAACGAGGCAGGAAGAACGGCCATCACCAAAGAATCGTCCATCTTGACCATAACCGTTTTTGCCAGCTCCTTCCCCGGAATATGCGCGAGGGCGGCAATTCCCTGCGCCGTGAAAGCGGGCGAGTGGGAGATGACAATGTATCTGACGTTGTGGCTGTCGAGAAATTCCCTCAGAATCGTAAGTGGCATAAAAAACCTCCTGCTTCGGCAACATTCTCTCGCGGCCTAATCAATGTTGCTATGACTCCAATCACATGTTTGGAGTATCTAATTATTGTGCGCTCAGGAGAAGTATTTGGCTATTCTCGCGGCTAGCTGCGCTGACTCATGCACGTCGACATCGATGGGGGTATACGATGTGAGTAGGCTCTACCATCCACATGGGCCAGTTGACGCATCTGAATTGCGGCGCTTATCATTTTTGTTTGACCAAAGCACAATCGAACAGGTTAGGGGAGCGGCCTGGAGCCGCGAAGTCATTTTGTATGGAAAAGAAGAAGCTGGATTATTTCAGGAAGCGGCTGGAATCGCGGCAGCAGGATTTGCGGCGCATGGTTTCGCGTACGCAACAGGATGGCCGTACCGTAGATGAGGATTCGGCACAGGATATCGCCGACCGCGCCGCGAGCTCCTATACCAAGGAATTTCTCTTCCACCAAAGCAACAATGACCGTCAACTCCTGCAGATGGTCGAGGGCGCGCTCGATCGAATTCGTGAGGGCAACTTTGGGGAATGTATCTCCTGCGGCAAGGAAATAAACCCCAAGCGCTTGGAGGCAGTGCCGTGGACGCGACATTGCATTGAATGCCAGGAGAAGCTGGAGCAAGGGCTGCTGGAGCAAACGTCGCCATAGTTGCTCTGGTCATAGTTCGCCGAAGCCGCCATATTTTGGCGGCTTTCGTTTTCTTAAAGTGCGCCAGAGAACAAACTCTGCAAACCGAGGAGATAGGACCTACCCGTGTCGCTGCAATACCTCAGCGGATTCGAGCGCGCAGCAGCCCGCCCTTTCTACTGCAGCGACTTTGGGTCGGAAAGATTTTTCGGCGTTTTCTTGTTCAGCAACGAAATCAACTCCTGCGCTGCGGGCGGAGCCTTGACCTTCCTGTCGCGAATAATATCTTTGGCGCTGAGTTTCTGGCCGTAGAGCTTTTCGTTGGCGCTGCCGTCGGAGCGCAGTGTGGAACCTTCGAGAGAGACTCCGGCGAACAGCCCCTTCGACCGTGAATAAGACAAGATCTCCGCTTTCATGACCACATCAGTAGCGGTTTCAGCCGTGCGCCCCTTTGGCCCGGCCGCCGCAGAGGCATCGGCGCCCAGTTTAACTTTGCTGCTGAGCAATGATTGCGCGCCTTTGGGGTTCATCACCAGCAGCACGAAATCTGTCGCTTGGCCACCGAGCTGAAAGCCGATGTTTATTCCTTCAAGCGCATAAAGCGCCGGCGGTCCCCACGGCCCGGTGTAATGTTGGCCGCTGCGGCAGATCATCACGCCTCGCCCGTAGCTGCCGCCAATCCCGAATGCGCCCTTTTTTACCGACGGCAGAATCACGAGGCATTCAGCCTTGTCCAACAAATCCTGGGGAATGTTATCTGGAATGTCGAGAATCTCTTTCAGAACTTCGCCTGACTCCTTGACGCGCTCTTCTTCTTTTACATCGTTCGCGGCAAATGCGGGCAATAGCAACGCGCACGCGAGGAACATCGCTGACAGGGTTTTCATGAGTCCTCCGTTTGGTGAGCATTTCATCTTAAACCAGCAACGTGGGAGAGAAGCAAACGCCGATACGATGCCGACCGGCCGTCTTAAATTTATCTAGACTACAGCCGGGGTTGTCCGGGAATGACCAATTGGGTGCTCCTTTTGTAACTTGGCGGTACCCTTAGCCTCCCCTACAGTGAGAACAGTAAAACCAGCCACTGACGGCGGCTTTCGGCCCCTTACGTGCATCTATATGAAAGGGAAGCTGCAAGTCCGTGATTTGGCGCGGAAAACTAGGACTGGTCGAGCATGAAGTACATACGATGGATGTTTTTTCTCATGGTGGTCGCCGCAATCGAACTTCCGCTGCTGGCACAGTCTTCGTACGTGGCTTCGACCTCCGTTCCTGCGGCCTCGCGCGGTACTGAATCTGACGCAACCGATCCTGTCCTCACTATCAAAAAGCGGGTTGATGAAGTTAATGTTCTATTCATCGCGACCGATCGCCATGGCAAGTTCGTCCGCAATTTGAACCAGGGCGACTTCTCGATCCTGGACGATCACAAGCCGCCGCAGTCAATTAGCAATTTTCGGCGCGATACCGACCTGCCAATCGAATTGGGCTTGCTTCTTGATACCAGCGGTTCCGTCCGCAGCCGCTTTGATTTTGAAGAAGAGGCGGCAATCAGTTTTTTGCAGCACACGCTCCGGCCAAAATTCGATCGCGCATTTGTGATGGGCTTTAATGGTCATAGTCAGATAGCGCAGGACTTCACCGATAACGTTCAACTGCTTGAAGCCGGCGTCCATGGCCTGCAGAATGGCGGAGGTACCGCGCTTTATGACGCCATATACCGCGCGAGCCGGGATAAGCTGCTGAAGGACAAGTCTGATCGTCCGGTGCGGCATGCAATCGTCATTTTGAGCGACGGTGAGGACAATCAGAGCGATGTCAGCCGGGCACAGGCCATCGAAATGGCGCAGCGCGCCGAGGTCATTATTTATGCAATCTCCACCGACGACAGCGGATTGATCCTGCGCGGCGACAAAGTTTTGCAGCAGCTCGCGGACGCGACCGGCGGGCGCGCCTTCTTCCCATTTAAGACAAAAGATATTAAGAGTTCGTTCTCAGCCATTGAAGACGAGCTGCGCAGCCAGTATGTTGTCTCGTATAGGCCTGCCAATTTCGATGCCGATGGCCGCTACCGCTCGATTGAAATCATCGCCCTGAAGAAAGA
>DAIMDJ010000216.1:0-5237 GCA_036725905.1 Terriglobales bacterium | reverse complement strand
CGGTATCCCGTGGCTCATATGGCGCTGGTGGCGAAGCGCAAAAGCGCGGTCAGCAACACGCCGGATACGACGATCCGCTTCCAGATCGAATACGAGATCTATTGAGGCGTCGGCGGGTCGCTGCGCGGCGCTTCCTCGATCTCACCGGGCTCGCGGACATCCAGTATCGCAACGTGGTCCTTCTCTTTTTCCAGCAGGTCCGAGAATTCCTGCACCGAGATCTGGGGAATGTAATCCAGCTCATAGCCGCTCGCAATCCAACCGCCAATGCCGTCTTCGAGGTACGCCTGTACGTTTTCAATGCCAACGCGCGCCAGCCGCATCTGCGATTCCCGCAGATGGTCAGCGTCTTCTCCGACGAGGATGATGCGCTTGTCGAGACCAAGAATCCGGGCCGCCCACGACGCGTATTGCCCAGAGAGGCCAATATGAATCGATCCCGGAACGTGTGCGACAGCAAACTGCATTGCGGGACGCGTATCCAGCACGATTGCGCCTTCTGCTTGCAGTCGGAAGACTTCGGGCGCGCGCACCGGCACCGGCGGCGGGATCTGATCAAGCGCTGCGGCGCCTTGACGGTTCAGTTCCACGTCGCGGCCGAAGTACTCGGGGCGAGGCGGGAGGCCGTCGGTCAGAAGATGAATGAAGTCCTCGCAGGTGCCTGCCTGAAGCGCGTAATTGGTGCGGCGTTCTTTCCCGATGGTAGATGAGCGTTCGGAACTCATCTGCCGGCCGCAGAGCGATCCGGCGCCATGTGCCGGATAGATCTCAGTCTCATCCGGAAGCTTCAGCAGCTTGTCATGCAGGCTGTGGTATAGCATCGCGGCAAGTTGCTGAGGCGTGTGCTCGGCAGAAAGATCCGGACGGCCAACGTCGCCAACGAACAGAGTGTCGCCGGTAAAGAGCGCTTTTGGCCGGGGCGACTCGCCTAGGTCAGTCATCGCGATGCAAATGCTCTCCACCGTGTGTCCGGGAGTCGTAAGAAAATCAAGGCGGCAGTGACCGAATTGAAAGGAATCACCGTTCTTGACCGCTTTGTGAGGGAACGTTGCGCCGGAGCCTTCCCCGAGATAAATGCGCGCTCCAGTACGTTGCGCGAGCTCATGATGACCGGAGACGAAGTCGGCGTGCAGGTGCGTTTCGATGATGTGCTCGATCTTCAGCCCCTTTTGCTTGGCGGCGTCGAGGTAGATATCGACGTCGCGCTGCGGATCAATGACCGCCGCGATGCCTTCCGAACCGACCAAATAGGAAGCGTGCGCCAGGCACCCCAAGAAGAAATGTTCCACCAGAACCGATGCCATAATTTTTCCCAACGTAGTGTAAGCGATGTAAGGCAGGCGCGCGGAAAATTTACTACACGACGGAGAATCCGAGGCCCTGGGATCCTCACTTCCGAGTTTCGGCACCGGCGGCTTGGGAGGCTGGGACCTGGTCGAACAACTTCACCGCGAGTGCACCGTGAGTGACCGCTGCTCCAGCTCGAAGCGCGGCCGCTAACATCGCAGCTTCGCTGACTTCTTCGCGAGTGGCGCCGGCGCGTTTGGCTGCACGAGTGTGTACATCGAGGCAATAAGGGCATTGGGTTGTGCATGCCACCGCGATCGCGATCAATTCGCGGTACTTCCTCGGGATGGTGCCGTCTTCGCGTCCGACAATCTTGTCAAACTCTACGAAGGCAGAGAATTCCCTTGGCGCCAGTTGCTTGAATTCGCCCAGGCGTTTCAGGTCGTCAGAATCGTGATAGTGCATCGCTTCTCCTGTCGTTAACGTCCGGTAAAGGCTTGTGCTTTCGGGTAATCAGATGATCTAACCCGGTAATAAGTCTCATTATTCGTGTTTTGGTCGGTGCAGCGACACTTGATCTCCTTACCTTCCGATCACTGGTTTAAAATCGCTTCGCTATGAGGCCAGTATTTGAATGGCAAATCGGCTCGCGCGCGCTGCAGTTGGGCAAACGCACGCTGATTATGGGCGTGGTAAATGTCACGCCCGACTCATTTTCTGACGGCGGCCTGCATCTTGATCCTGAAACTGCCGTGGCCCATGCGCTACAACTCGTGGCGGATGGCGCAGACATCATCGACATCGGAGGCGAATCCACTAGGCCGGGAGCAACGGTTATTGCTTCGGCTGGGGCAAGCGCCTCTAGCGGCGGCACGAAAGTTGCGGTCAGCGAGCGCGAAGAACTGGATCGCGTAATCCCAGTAATCGCATCGCTGAGGCGGAAGCGCTCGGAAGTGGTCATTTCCGTTGATACCTACAAGGCGGCCGTTGCCCGCGCTGCGGTGGAGGCGGGAGCGGAAATCGTAAATGACGTGAGCGGTTTTCGCTGGGACTCACGGATGGCGAAGACTCTCACGGAGTTGAAATGCGGCGCCGTGTTGATGCACATGCGTGGACGCCCGGAAGAATGGCGGACGCTGCCGCCAGTCGCGGATATTGTTACCTTGATTAAACGCGAACTTCGGGAGCGCGCGGATGCCGCGCTGATGGCAGGCGTAAAGCGTGACCGGCTGGTGCTTGATCCCGGTTTCGGCTTTGGCAAAAACCACGAGGAGAACTATCCGTTGCTAAAGCGGTTTGCCGAGTTTCATGACCTGCGCTACCCGCTCATGGCTGGTGTGTCCAGGAAATCTTTTATCGGACGGGCGCTGGCGCGTGATGGCAAAGATGCCGGAATCCCCGATCGCCTTTATGGGACGCTCGCGGCGGAAACGGCGGCCATTCTCAAAGGAGCGCATGTTATTCGTACGCATGACGTGAAGGCTTGTGCCGACGCCGTGAGGATTGCGGATATTGTGGTGAGTTAATCGAACCAGTTAATCGAACTCAACGCCGTTCTCAGTTTTCAGTTGGCAGTTCTCAGTTGATTGAGTCGAAAAGGGTAAGCGAGTCAAAACAGCTTTGTGGAATCCAGCAGAATGGTGACAGGGCCATTATTCACCAACTCCACCTGCATCATTTCCTGGAAGCGGCCAGTCTCGCAGACCAGACCGATCGCACGAATGCGTGCAATGAAATGTTCGTACAGTTTGCGGGCTTGTTCTGGGCGTGCCGCGGCAATGAATGACGGACGCCTTCCGCCGCGCGTATCTCCGAATAACGTGAATTGGGAGACTGCCAGGACTGCCCCTCCTGCCTCAACAACGGACAGATTCATCTTGCCGTCTTTGTCTTCGAAAATGCGCAAGCCAGCGATTTTATCGGCGACATATTCAGCATCGGCTTCGTTATCTGTCGTCGCGACTCCCAGTAGAACCACTAGCCCGCGGCCAATTTTGCCCGCGATTTCGCCGTTTACGCTTACCTGAGCACGGCTCACCCGTTGTACGACAGCACGCATAGATAATTTTATTTTGTATCCGAGAGCAGCGATTCCTGTCCCGCGACCGCGACCCAGCGCCCATCGCGATACACAAAGATATCGGTGAACCGGACTCTTGCCAGACCTTTGCCATTGGGATCGACGACCGTATTCAGCCCGCGAACATAGCCGAAGTCGCCATAGACATGAGGATGCAAGTCGCTGAGCTTGTTACTGCCGGGCCGCCGATGTGGAATATTCGCCAGCGCTTCAGCCCGGCTGTGCAGGGCGCCATTCGGATCGGCATCCTCAAATTCAGCGGCTAGAATGCAGCCGACCGCTGCCCCGTCGCGTTGTTCAAGCGCCTTCGCCCAGGTCTGCTCTAGCTGCACGAGAGCAGCTTCATCTTTCGTTTGGCCACTGGGACATGATGCCCAGCAGGCAAGCGGCAACACGACTAACGCTAACAAAAATACTTGTTTCACGTCTGACTCCTGGAATCGGGCGGATGTCACATCATAATCTCTCGGAACTCTCTAATTGACGTTGCTACGGTTCGCCCCTAGAATCCTGTTTCTCTTGCCATCTCTCTATTCCGGGGAGGAAGCCGGTCAATGAATCGCATCACAATAGGTTCGGCGTTCCTGAGTGTAACGATTGTTGCCGCGTCGGCGGGCCAGCCTGCTGCTTCCGCAGCACAGTCCGCCGCTCACAATGATGTTCTTATTAATAATGCCGTGGTGATGACCGTCACACATGGAAACATTCAAAATGGCAGCATCTATATCAAAGACGGCAAGATCGCAGCAGTGGGACGAAATCTGAAAGCCCCGGCGGGAGCGACGGTCATTGATGCCGGCGGTAAATATCTCACGCCAGGAATTATCGACTCCCATTCTCATATCGCGCTTGACGATGACGTGAACGAGGCCACCAGTCCGGTCACGCCGCAGATGATGATGATCGATGCGTTCGATTACCAGGACAAGGCGATCTACCGTGGGCTGGCTGGTGGAGTCACGACTTCTCTCCTGCTGCATGGTTCGGCCAACATGATCGGTGGCCAAGCGATTGTCATCAAGCACAAATATGGCGCCGGTCGTGATGCCATGCTCTTCCCGGGAGCGCCCCGATCCATTAAGTTCGCCAGTGGAGAAAATCCCAAGCGCGTTTACGGCAGCAAAGATCAACTACCTTCCAGCCGCATGGGTAACTTCGCAGTGCAGCGCGAAGCACTGGTTCAGGCGCAGGACTACATGCGTGAATGGGCCGGTTACGAGGCCAAGGTCAAGCGCGGCGACAAAGACGCCAAGCTGCCCAAGCACGATTTGAAGCTGGAGGCGCTCGCCGACGTGCTCCGAGGCAAGCTGCTGGTCCAGATTCATTGTTATCGCGCCGACGAACTCCTCACTGAGATGGAGATCGCGAAGGAGTTCGGATACAAAGTCCGTGCGTTCCATCATGCGCTCGAGGCGTACAAGGTCGCAGACAAACTCGCAGCTAACGATGTCGCGATCGCTACCTTCGCCGATTGGTGGGGCTATAAAAACGAGGCGTGGGACGCGATTCCGTGGAACGCAGTGATCTCCATGCGTAAGGGAGTTCGCGTGGCCATTAAGAGTGATTCGGATGACCTCGCGCGGCGGTTGAACCAGGAGGCGGCCAAAACGATGCGTTACGGTGGCGCAACCGAAGAAGAGGCATTGCGGATGATCACTCTCAATCCCGCGTGGATCATTGGTGTGGAGAATCGCGTGGGATCAATCGAAGTGGGCAAAGATGCTGATCTGGTGATTTGGGATGGCTATCCCCTCTCAAGCTATGGTGTGCCCGATAAGGTTCTGATTAATGGTGACGTTTACTTTGATCGCTCGCTGCCGGGCTTCGGCATGCCACGCTACAAGGAGGGAGAATGAAGCGGACGTTGACC
>DAIMDJ010000215.1:0-5250 GCA_036725905.1 Terriglobales bacterium | reverse complement strand
AAAGAAAACCGGGCTGGTTGGCCCGGTTTCAGTGCGTCGAGTCGAGATGCGGTTACATCAAAACGCGGCGCGGACTGGCGACGATGCGCCCGGCGGTTTCGCTCAGGCTTTTGCATTGCCTCGCGCCAGGAAAAATCAGAAGAGGAGCGAGGAAACAGTACTTTTCCAGAAGCAAGACCAGGGCCAAACCATAACCTAATGTTCTGTCTCACCAAGGATTTGCAAGTTGCTGAAATTAAATGCCACTACTGTTGGACCGGCTTTGGTCGGAATACTTGAGCCTTCTTGAGCATTCTTGAGCATTAAGGAAGGAAGAGGAAAACTTTTCCACACGCCCGGGCTGCCGACGACGGAGGACTGCGATGCCGAAGACACGGCATTCACAACTCGCGACGCCCTTCCATCGCCTTCAGCATCGTGATCTCGTCGGTGTACTCGATGTCGCTGCCGACCGGAATTCCCATGGCGATCCGCGTTATCTTCAAACCAGCGCGCCGGAGCTGTCCTGAAAGATAAGTCGCCGTAGCTTCGCCCTCGACGGTGGGGTTTGTTGCCAGAATTACTTCGTCAACATTGCCATTCTCCACACGGCGGATAAGGCTGGAAATTCGTAGTTGGTCCGGTCCCACACCGTTTAGAGGCGAGATGGAACCATGCAGAACGTGATACACGCCGTTGAAGTGCTTAGTCTTCTCGATGGCTGCAATGTTGGTGGGTTCTTCCACTACGCAGACGAGCCGCTGATTTCTGGTAGCGCTGCTGCAGTAAACGCAGGGATCAACATCCGTGATGTTATTGCATACCGAGCACAGCCGCAGCTTGGCCTTCACGTCGCGCACAGCGCCGGCCAGCGCCTCTGCATCGTCGTCGCTTGCGCGCAGAATATGAAACGCCAGGCGCTGCGCTGATTTGCTGCCAATACCGGGAAGCTTCTTCAGTTCGTCAATCAAGCGCGTCATGGGTTCTGCGAAGCGAGACATAAGAAGAATTGAGTAATTGGGGAATTTGGTGATTGTGTAATTTCTGAATCGAAAACGGAGCGCCTTCAAATTACTCAATTACGAAATTACTCAATTACTAAATGCCTGGAATTCCCATACCGCCAAGCATTCCGCCCATCGTGGATTTCATAGTGTCATCCACTTTTCTGCCGGCATCGTTCATCGCCGCGGTAATCAAGTCCTGAAGCATCTCCAAATCCCCAGCCTTTACGGCTTCGGGATCAATCTTGACGTTCAACACCTGCTTGCTCCCATCCATCTTTACAGTCACAGTGCCGCCACCGGCAGAGCCCTCCACGATGGTCTCCTGCATTTTCTTTTGCAGGCTCTCATACTGCCGCTTGGCTTGGGACATTAACTCTTGAAGATTAAATCCAGCCATCCGTCACACCTACCGTTTATCTCGATAATCAATAATCGTTCGGATCTCCGCTCCGAATTTTTCCCGCATCCGGCGCACAATGGGATCCTGTTCAGCCCGGCTTCGTCCGCCGCCGTTCGATGCAATGCGCGTCGGTCCGGCATTTTGCGGCGCTCCCCCAGGAATAACCCGCAGCTTTACCGGTTTGCCCAGGATTCCACTCGCGGCCGCAATCGCCAGCCGTTTGGCGTCCGCACCCAGCGACATGTCAATAACGGTTGCCGAAGACGCCACTCGGATCACTAGATCGCTAGCTTCCAACTTCCACTCGCCCGTTTCTAGCATGGAGACAAGCATGTGATGTCCGGCATCTGACAGCGCTCGCAACACCGCATCGCGCAAAATGCCGCTGTCCGCCGTTTGTCGAGTCATCTCCTCGGACTCTTCCAGTGCGGCTTGAGGCGCAGCCGCCGGGGCTGCTGAACCCATCACCACGGGGGCCGCCACGCTACCTGCTATGCGCGGAGCACTTCGAATGCTGGCAGCCGCATTGGCCTCGGATGAAAGCTCAGTCTTCGATTTACGCGCCGAGTCTGCCGCGAATGGTGAAACGAAGCCAGGGCGTGGAACAGAGGAGCCTTCCGCCTTCCGCGCCTCGGGAACGATTGCAGGTTTGCCCGCAGGCCGAGCGGCACTCGGCACCCCGGCTTCGCTCAACAACTGCTCAATCGGCAACAGGCGCTGGGCATGCGCCATTTTTAATAAGCCCAACTCGAGGTGAAATCGCTGCTCCGTTCGGTATCCGATTTCTCCATGCGTACGCAGCATGATCTGCAAGTGCCGCGCCAAATCTTCTTCGCTGAAAAGTTCGGCCACTCGCGCCACGCGCTGGCGTTCGTCTCTTGAAATCTGCAGCAGGGAAGAGTCTGCTCCAGCGATCTTGGCCACGGTTGTATTGCGCAGGAACCGCACCATCTGACGCGCAAAATGAGCCGGGCTGTGGCCTTCGGTGAGCAACTTGTCGACTAATCGCAATACTTCTTCGCTCGATCCCTGAGCGACAGCGCGCATCACATCTTCCAGCACGCCCGATGGCGCAGCGCCGACCAGATTGCGCACTTGCTCTGCCGTGAGTCTTCCGCTTGAAGATGCGATTGCCTGATCCAGGATTGAAAGCGCGTCACGCATCGATCCATCACCGACTTCAGCCAGCAGTGCGAGGGCGTCTTCGTCCGCCTCAATGTTCTCGCGCCCAGTCAGGTCCTTTAATTGTCCGACAATTTCCTCGAAGCGCACGGCGCGAAAACTGAAATGCTGACATCGTGATCGGATAGTCTGCGGAATATCCTCGGGCTGAGTCGTCGCCAGCATGAAAACCACATGGCTTGGCGGCTCCTCCAGAGTCTTGAGCAATGCATTGAAAGCCGCATCAGTGATTTGGTGAGCTTCGTCAAGGATGTAGATCTTGAAGCGGTCCCGAGCCGGCCGGTACCGCGCCGCCTCGCGCAGTTCGCGAATCTCGTCGATGCCGCGATTCGTGGCCGCGTCAATTTCAATCACGTCAACAGCATTCCCGGCGCGAATCTCCGTACACGAGTCGCATACGCCGCACGGTTCCGGCACAGGCTTATCCGAGGACCGACAATTCAGAGCCATCGCTAGAATGCGCGCCACCGTTGTCTTGCCAATCCCGCGGTGCCCGCTAAAGATGTAGCCGTGCGCCGTCCGCCCTTGCTCAATGGCATTCTTGAGCGTGCGGGTAACGTGCTCCTGCCCGATTACCTCGGAGAATTTCTGCGGACGGTACTTACGCGCCAGGACTTGATAGCTCATGGGGGACAGTTGATTATACGTGAGGCATGGCCGTCGAAAATCGGCTTGTATTGCCGCTTGCGCAGAATCTCCGGCAGAGATACCCTGTTCCATCTAGACTGGGGCTGCGGACCGGGAGGAGGGCCCATGCAACTGAGACTTAGCACCAGGATTGTAGACGGTATTGCCGTGCTCGATTGCGCCGGCCGCATTGTTTTCGGCGACGAATCCTCGCTTCTGCGCGATACAGCTAAAAAGATGATCAATGAGAATAAACGGATCGTGCTGAATTTGAGCGGCGTGAGCTATATCGATAGCGGCGGGCTGGGAACTCTGGTTTCGCTGTTCACTACAGCACAGAAAGCCGGAGGTTCGATAAAGTTGGCCAATCTGACGGAGCGAGTAGGCGACCTGCTGCAGGTCACCAAGCTGCTGACCGTGTTCGAAGTTTATGACAGCGAGGAGAAAGCTTTAGATTCGTATCGCGCTGCGGCCTAAAGCTGCGTGTAGCGCGGGCACCCCGCTCGCGCCTAAAGCCTGTCGGCCTCACTGCTTCCCAAGCGACCGCAGTGCTTCCCCGAGTTTTGTTGAATCGTAGACCGTGCACTCGCAATCTACCCCGCTACATGCACGCTGTTCAAGACAGCAGCTCCATGCCAGAAATCGATCGCAGCAAGACGATGCGCGACAAAATTCGCGCAGCTATCCGTGCTGTCCCTCGGAGCAAAGTTTCCACCTATGGAGCTGTCGCTCGCGCGGCTGGGTATCCACACGGAGCGCGCCAAGTCGTCCAGACACTGCATCGCTCTTTTGGACTTCCGTGGCACCGAATTGTCGGCAGCGGTGGCGAAATCAAGCTGCGCGGAGACTCAGCCGTGGAGCAGCGGCTCCGCCTGCAAGCCGAAGGAGTAGCTTTTCGCGGACGCCGCGTAGACATGCGACGGCACGAGCATAAGTTTGAAAAGAAGCCACGTAGGAGCAGCCGCCCACGGCCGCGGTCAAAGCGACTACGAGCAACAACTAAGCTTTAAACTGCTCATCAATCTCCACCTGATACCCCGCCACCAGCCGATTCGTCTCATTCGCCATCCCGACGACTGCCATCAGTTCCTTGAACATCGCATCCGTCATGCCCTTGTTGCGTGCTCCCGCCGTATGTGACGCAATGCAATATGCGCATTGATTGCTGACGCTCACCGCCAGATAGACCATCTCTTTGGTCAACGGATCCAGCGCCCCCAGCCCCATGATTTGCTTGATATCTTCCCAGGTCCGCTTCAGCGTCGCCGGATCGTGCGCAATCGCCTTCCAGAAATTGTTGACCCAGTCTGTCTTGCGGGTGGCCATGATGTCGTCATAAACCGCGCGCACCTCAGGGCTTGCATCCTTGTATTCGATGAGTCCAAGTGTTGCCATTGTTTCTCCCAGTTTGTTTTGCAGCGATGAGGCGCCCGGCGCGACGGACGCCGGCCGGCCAGAGCCAGCGCTTACCTCCGTAAGAAGAATCTCTCTGCGCCCTTTGCGGAACTTCGCGAACTCTGCGGTTTAAGATTTTGTTTGCGAGTCTGCCTTTGGCAACTCCCCACTCAACAGCTTTCCCAGATCTGCCGCCGCGCAACGCACTCCCACGTAGAAATGCCCGAACAACGCGTACACTGCGCTGACTTCGTCAAATCGCATCTCGTAAATCAATTTCTTGAACACCAGCGGATCGTCCGCCCACAAATCTACTCCCCACTCCCAATCGTCGAAGCCGATCGATCCCGTAATAATCTGCTTCACCTCGCCCGCGTAACGCCGCCCCACGAGCCCGTGCTCGGTCATCTGCCGGCCGCGTTCTTCGATTGGCAGCGTGTACCAGTTCTTCTCCTCGCCCCGCCGCCGGTCCATGGGATAAAAACAGATGTAGCGATGCCTGGGCAGCTCAGGGAACAAGCGCGGATGCATGGCCTCTTTTTGCCGCTCTAAAACGTCCTGGATCCCTCGCTTCCATTCCTCAGAATGCGGTTCCACCCCACGGTCGGATAGATCGCGATACGCTTTGATTGTCGATTCGTACAGCCCGAGTTCGATAAT
>DAIMDJ010000214.1:0-5251 GCA_036725905.1 Terriglobales bacterium | reverse complement strand
AAGTTCAGGGTTGATTCCAGCAAGTAGCTATTTTGCACCGTGTCATCCAGCAGCTTGCGTTTTCGTCCCCAAATGAGCGACGTCGCCCAGTTGCCGTTTGTCAGCGGTCGATTGTATTCGAGCGAAGCGCCTTCGCGACGCTCGTTGCCCGGCTCCAGTGCTTCAGGACGCTGCAAGTAGCCGTAACTGTATTCCGCTACCCAATTACGCGTGGGTGCGGCACTCACACGAAACGACCATGAATTTAGCGCGCCAAGCTGAATGTCCCAGCGGTCTTCATCTGGTTCGTGACCATTGAAGGCTGAACCTTCGATCTTGAACCGGTCAATCACAAATCCAGTCGTCACCACCCCAAAGCTGGTATGCGTGGAGTCCTGCAGATGGTGGCTCAGCGGCGCCGCCGGATTCTCGGAAGCTGATTCTCGATGAATATATGTCACCGGGCCGAGCGCCGGCTCGGCGGAAGGGCCGCCGTAGAAAAGCCAGGAAACTTTTTCACTCACCGGTACCGTGTATAGCATGGACAGTTCGGCAAAAACATTGTGCGGATGCTGATGATCGACCAGGGGCTGGCCATGATAGGTTTCACCGGTTTGGAACAACTCCGGGAAGCCGGGATGCGGCGAAGTCAGCGACTCCGCAGAAAACATCTGGCGAAAAAGCAGCGTGCCCGGGCCGAGCTTGTGCTGCTCCATCAGCATCAGATAATTCACCGACTCGGCCTTGCCTTCTCCCCGTGGCCCACCCTGCTGGTTATAGGTCAGAAATAAAGCTCCATGTGCCATCAGATCCCAACTGCTGCGCGTGGTCATCCACAAATGTGCGGGAACCGATGCCGGCTGCCAGTTACTACCAGAACCGGCATGAAAGGATGGCAACCACGAGGGTGACCCTTCCATGCTCATATTCCGCGTGACTTGCCCGGACTGTTCTTGCCCAGACATGTCCATGTTGTGATTTGGTTCTTGGTTGTGGCTTGCTTCTTGCGCTAGCGCGCAAGAAACTATCGCGAAAATCGCAATACTACGCAAAAGCACTGATCGCACGGTGTTAGTCCCAGGTGAGGATGCAAGATTTGGCCACGCCCCGGCAGCCTTTACCGGAGCAGAGGAATTGTGGAAAGAAGGCGATCAGATGCGCAGCGGAAGGTTGCCGGGCGGATCCCCAGACGTGCAAGTCACGTCCTTAAGATTGGTGCCTGACACGGTGACGACCAGACTGCCATCCGGCAGAATCAGAGCCAAAGCCGTCGCGGCAGATTGAATATTGAAATGTGCAGGCACAATCGCAGAATTGTGTCCAGATAGACAGCAGCTAAAATTAGCTGGATCCGGGGCTTTCGATCCGTGATGATGGCAAGCGGCTGGATGCAGATGTGTACCCGCGCTGAGAGCGGCGATTCTCGCCGCTGGAACCACTATCATGGCTGCCAGCACCGCAATCGTCGCCGTCTTTAATATGCCCGAGCTCACTTGTGGAGTGTGATGCCAGAAAACCTGATTTGATTTGGTCAATTTCAAAAATTTTGCCGGCTCCAGTTCATGAACCGGTAATTTTCATTCGCAGCTCTTCTGGCAGCCGGTCACGAATTTCCTGCGGGAGCCGGTCGTGCACGTGCCTCGCACCCACCCGTGCAACTTCTATCATGGTTACCGGAGCGGGAGTAGCTACCGCGACAACCAGCCAGATCAAAGCAGACAGCGCGAACCCCGCCAGCGCCGCCAGTTCCAGAATAAAAGCATGCTGCGGCCCGAAATGGCGAATCACACCAAAAGCCAGCAGGAAAAGTCCAGCCGAAACCGAAGCCAGCGCAATCAGGGAAACATCAATGGTGCGATGCAGCCGCTGTTTGCTGCGGCAGCGTTCGCAGGCGGCGAAGTGCTCTTCGTAGTCGCCGCGCATCTCCGGCGCGAGACCGGAAATATCATAGCGCCAGCCGGCCAGAATTTTGCCTACGATCGGATCGATGCACTGACTCATAGAAACTATAGCCGGATCGCTTCCATCGCCTCCGACTGCGTTGCCAGCATCACACGATTGTGAAGTAATGTCTGGCGGGTCCCCAGGGCCTTTTCCGCTGCTCTGCGCGCAATCTCAGGATGGTTGTTCTGCTCAGATAGATGCGCCAGAACAACGTATGTTGCTCCTCCATCATAATCGCCCGAGAAGAAATCCGCGAGAGCTTCATTCGAAAGGTGCCCCACCCGGCTCATAACGCGCTGCTTGACGGACCAGGGATACGGCCCGCCGCGCAGCATTTCGAGATCATGATTGGACTCGATTACCAGCAGATCGCAGCCGCGCAGGTGATCGCAAACGTTAGGTGGGAGGTACCCGAGATCGGTGGCGATGCCGACCTTGATGCCTTCCGCGCGGAACGTGAATCCCACGGGATCGGCAGCATCGTGCGGGATGGTGAAGGGTGTGACGGCGATATCACCAATTTGAAAGCTGCGGCCGGAGAAGAACGTTTCGAGCTTCGCGACTTCGGGCTTCTCGCCGGTTTCCTCGCGCACCGAACGCGTCCAGGCTTGGTGCGCGGCTCCGGTCATGAAGATGGGGACGCTGAGTTTCTTTGCCAGAATGCGGAGACCGTAAACGTGATCGGAATGCTCGTGCGTGATGAGAACCGCAGATAGCATGCGCGGATCACCTCCCGCAGCTTTCATGCGCTTGAAAGTTTCACGGCAGGAGATGCCGGCATCCACAAGAATGCGAGTGCTCGAACTGCACACAATGGCGCAATTTCCCCGGCTGCCGGAGGCCAGCACCGAGACCGAAACTCCCATGCGAGGCAGCATACCTTTTACTGCTGTGGAAACGGGAGTAACTTTGTGGTTATCCGAGACTTTTGTGCGGTCAGTATTCAGCGGCTGAATGCTTACTGCTAATTGCTCAAACTACTTCGCCGCGAACAAAACCTCGAACGCTCTCCGCCCCAGCGCGCCGCCGTAGGCGCCCGCGATGCCAGTGAGAAATCCCAGGAAAGATTCGTAAATTTGAGCCTGGTATGGCTTCTGAGTCAGCGATAAATAAGCGGCCAACTGCACCACTGGAACGAATATGCCGACGACAACCGTCCACCTCCATGGCCGCTCCGGCCGCAGCGCCCCCAGCAGCATCGTGGAAGCAAGTACAAACAGCGCGGTCAGCAGCAGATCACCGAATTTGGCATCTATGAAGCCCGCGCACAGCCCCAGGCCAGCCCCAAACCAATAAACTCGTGTGTCGCTCCTCGTGCCATCCGGCCTGCTCATAAACCCAGATTCTACCCGCGGGGGGAAATGCTTTTTCAACCCCGGACGATTTAAGTATCCTTCCAACGCGTTGACGCGCAGTCCTTTCCCCAGTCGGAACTCTTGCTGATTACTCTCGTCATCTTTACCAGTTTCAGCATTACCAATAACCTGCGGACGTAGTTACCTCCCATATGACGCATCGTCGGTCAGTTGCGCTATTGGTTCTACTTTGGGCGGCAGCCCTCATCCCTGCGCATTCCTTCGCTCAGCAAGAGGAGCAGCCGGTAGGAAAGCGCAAGGTGGTGAACCGTATAGTGCCGTCCTATCCCCAACTCGCCCGGACCATGAATTTGAAAGGAACGGTACGGATCGAGGCCTTGGTTGCCCCAAACGGCGTCGTGAAGTCGGTCGCGGCAAAGGGTGGTCACCCGGTTCTGGTGCAGGCGGCGGAAAACGCCGTCCAGAAATGGCGATGGGAACCGGCCACGCACGAAACTCACGAGCCGATCGAGTTCAGCTTCGATCCCAAGTGACTGTGCCCATCAGGCTGACCATTTCCACGGTGTGATACAAAATTGCTGTGACTACGATCCGCGGGCGCTACGCCCATCGGCCTGAGGCTTTTATTCGTGTATCAGAGATCGCTCTAAGCGACGCCGAGGGGCCTTCTTGGTACTTGCTCTTACCGCAAATGCACCCGCAGGAATTATTGCCGCCCGGAAAGGGGCACCCCTGCGAAGGATTCCCGTGCTGAGGGCGCTTTTCATTTCTCTTTCCGAAAGCCGCTACTTACGCGCTCTCGCCGAGCGTTCTGCGATCGGGCAGCGAATCTCAGCTCGCTTCGTCGCCGGAACCCAGGTTGCCGACGTGCTCCGCGCCACCTGCGCCGTGAACCAGAGCGGCCTGAGCGTCTCCATCGATAATCTTGGCGAAAACGTGAGCAATGCCGAGGAGGCCCGTGCCAGCGCCCACCTGTACCGTCAACTGCTCGACGAGATTTCCGCTCGCAAACTCAATGCCAATATCAGCCTCAAGCTGACGCACATGGGTCTGGATGTAAATGAAAACTTAGCTCGTGAGTTAGCAGGAGGATTAGTCGCCAAAGCGGCCAGCTCGAATCCGCGGAATTTCGTTCGGGTGGACATGGAAGGCTCTGCCTACACTCAGCGCACTCTCGACTTCGTGTACGAACTTCACCGCATTCCTGGAAATCAGGGATGCGTAGGTGCGGTCATCCAGTCCTATATGCGTCGCGCGGAGAGCGACATCGAAAAGCTGCTAGGCAAAGGCATTCGCATTCGCTTGTGCAAAGGAGCCTACAAAGAGCCACCCGATATCGCGTTCCAAGCCAAATCCGAGGTTGACGCCAACTACGTGAAGCTGATGAAAATCCTGATGAAGAGCGGGATTTATCACGGCCTGGCCACGCATGATGAAAAGATCATCAATCAGGCCAAGTCGTTTGCCACTCGGGAAAATATCCCGCGCGATGCGTTTGAAATTCAAATGCTCTACGGCATCCGCCGCGACTTGCAGCGGCGCCTAGCGCGAGAAGGCTGGTGCATGCGCGTCTACATCCCGTTCGGGACCGAGTGGTATCCCTACTTCATGCGCCGGCTGGCGGAGCGACCGGCAAATGTGCTGTTCGTGGCGAAAAATTTGTTGCGGCAGTAAGCAATGCCTTTTGCCTGACACGGAAGAGTCTCCTATGCGGCCTTGGCCTTTGTCTGCAACGGCAGCCCTGCGTTCCGCCACGCGTCAAGTCCGCCCCGGAGCGCCCAGACGTCCTGATATCCGCGTTGTTGTAATTTCTGCGCCAAACTGGCGCTGGATCCTTCATCCGGTCAAGTGCAGTAAGTGATAATGGGTTTTCCTTTAGGAATCTTGGGCAGGTTCTCTTCTAGTTTCTCCACTGGAAGGCGGATCGCCTCCGGTAACATCACGTCCGATTGAGCCCAGGCTTGTGGATTGCGAACGTCAATGATGGTGAAGTCTTCTCCGGCTTCCATCCT
>DAIMDJ010000213.1:2063-5274 GCA_036725905.1 Terriglobales bacterium | reverse complement strand
GCCGAGGTGGCAGTGCTGCGCAATCTTTTGACTGGATCGGCTGGGGAGCTGCGCAAGTCGACACAACAACAATCAAGATCTAGTCAGTAGCGTGATAAAACCGATCACGCGGATTCGTCGCAATGAGCAATAGGTTGAGTTTGATTGCACTTTCAAGAATATTAAGAGTAGAAGCTACCAGTGTCCGTATCGACAAACGCAATCTGTTGGAAGCCCGGGTGATAGTCACAACCTATAATGATCATGTTCGGCTCCTTTCTCCCGAGCCTTGGTTGGTTAGCGCCACCAAAGTTTACTCGGGCGTGGGAGCCGACATTGTTATGGAATCATTTCACAACCCACGCCTTGAGAAATAGCTGTTTTCGAGACAACTCGTAGCCTGATTTCTGGTATAGCGGGAATCACTTAGCTGGGGAGCAGACTCTCCTAGCCTGGTCCGCGCTCAGGTTGCCTACGCGATGACGGCCAGCATGTCGTCACCGAGTACCTGATGTGCCGCCCATGCCAGGAATGCTGAATCCACACCGCCGGAGTATGCCAGCAGCGTGCGACCGAGGGTGCGAAGGCTCTTATCCAGTACAGCTCGCTTCGAAGCAAGAAGAGCGGCGTCCATTGCCATATGTTAATACGGTTCGAAGATACCCGCCCGACAATCAGATCTTCTGCAGCTTCCAGCGGCCTCGCCGGAACAGCAGAACCCCCGCTACCGCAATAGCGGCCTCGGCAATCACAATCGAGAAAAACACGCCATTTGATGCGAAACCTGCGCGCAGAGCGAGCCACCAGGCAAGTGGAATCTCCAGTAACCAGAAGCCGAACAGATTCACAATGGTCGGCGTGACCGTGTCACCGGCCCCGTTGAATGCCTGCAGCATCACCATCCCGTATGCGTACCCGACGTTTCCGTAGCTCAGAATGCGCAGGCATGAGGTGCCGAGTGGCACCACGGCCGGATCGTGCGTGAACAGCCGCACGATCGGTTCCGCAAACAGAATGAAGAACACTCCCACGCCACCCAAAAAAAGCATGTTATAGAACCCCGTGCGCCACACCGAGGTTTCGGCGCGATCCGGCTGCTTCGCTCCCAGGTTCTGCCCCACAAGCGTGGCTGCAGCATTGCTCAGTCCCCACGAGGGCAGGATCGCAAAGATGACGATGCGAATGGCAATCGTGTACCCGGCGAGGGCGGCCGAGCCGAACATGCTTACAATGCGGACCAGGCCGATCCAACTCGTGTGCGCGATGGCAAATTGCAGGATGCCAGTCAGTGAGACTCGCACGAGCCGCAGCAGAACGGTGAAGTTCAGTCGGATGTGCCGCTGCAGCACGCGAATCCGCTCGCTGCCATGAAGCAGGCGATAAAACTGATAGATGACCCCGATGCTGCGTCCCGTGAACGTCGCCAATGCTGCGCCGGTCACTCCCAGACGCGGGAAAGGGCCCAAACCAAAAATCAGGCAGGGATCGAGCACAAGATTGATGATGTTTGACACCCAAAGCAGCCGCATGGCGATGGCGGCATCCCCGGCGCCGCGGAAGATTGCGTTGTTCAGAAATAGCATCAGCACCGCCCCGCAGCCACCAAGCGCAATCCTGGCATAGTTTCCACCGACAGCTACAATTTCCGGGGACGCGCCCATCAACCGCAGCAGCAACGGTGCGTAGAACAAGCACGGAACACCCATGAGGCACGACAGCATCAATCCAATAGCAACCGATTGAACGGCCGCGACGGAAGCTCCGTCCTTATCTTTCTCGCCAATGCGGCGGGCCACCATCGCCGTCGTCGAGAGGCTCAATCCCAAAGCAACGGCGAACACCAGCGTCAGCAGCGATTCTGTAAGGCCTACCGTAGCGACGGCATTGGCACCGAGATGGCTGACCCAAAAGACATCCACCACGGCAAAAAGTGACTCCAGCGCCATTTCCAGCACCATGGGAATGGCGAGCAGGAGAATCGCGCGGTTCAGGTTTCCAACCGTGAAGTCCTGGTGTGAGCCTTGGAGCGATTCCCACACCGATCCCCAGAAGCTCGGCTGTAATTGCGACTGGGCGGCTGTAGCGTGACTCATATATCCCTTACAAAGCCGACGGAAGAAGACGCTTCCTCAAAAATTGGCAGAATCGAACGAGAAATTGAGATTGCTTACGGGCGAAGCGAAGGATGGCGGACTAGCGCGGGATAAACATGGCTACTATCCTGGCCGGACGCCGCTCGGCATCCGGCCAAACGTTAAAAGCAAAAGTAAATGTAACACGAAAGCTATCGGCGTGCGGAGAATTCATAAAAGTTAAAACAGTCTCTCCTGCCGCCGCAGATTTCCGAACGCTCCAACATTGGCCAGCGCAAAGGTGAAGCGAAACTGGTTTTCGTTACGTACCGAACCAAGAGCAAAGCGGCGGTATTCGAGGTTCACTCCGCAGCAATCCCAGTTATAGGCCAGTTGGGCTGCGGAGTATTGCAGAACACCTAAGTTCTGGTCAACTCCGAAGTTGGTGGCGCCGCTGAAACCACGCTTGCCGGTGTGGCCGTAGCCGAACAGAAGACGGTACTGGTTGAAGCCCTGGCCCTGGACGTTGTGCGTAGAGGAGAGCGCCTCCCCTGGCGCCCGCAGGTAGGCATCGCCGCCGCCGATTGTAAACAGTCCAAATCGATAGTTTAAAAATGCCGTGCTGGTGTTAACGCGTCCGGTCTTGACGTCGTAATCGACGGCCCACGTTGCTTCCGTGCGCATGGTCGGTTGGACGCGAAGGCGAGAGATAAGCGGTGAGAAGCGACGAAGACTGGAATCTGTGAGGAACGCAATTCCCGTGAAGTCGGCGGTCGAAGTAAAAACATTTCGTGCGCCAAGCCGGAGCGCGCCACCGAAAGTGGGGTCGATAAAGTATTTCTGCGCTAATTCCCAGCTAACGATCTCGCGAACTCGCGGAATTCTCTGGCAGGGGTTTTCTCCCACCGGCACGCCCCGCTCCCAAGGAATCGGATTTCGCGCTCCCGGCCTACCGACAGTGAGCGAGGGCATTCCTTCTGGGCCGCAATCTTCCCGCTGGCCTGAGCTACGCTTGGCATAGAGGCGATTCACCAGCGCATATTCAACCTCGTTCGTGTCGCTGAGGATGTCACGCTCATCGAAGCGCAATATCTCGGCAAAGTTACTTATGCCTGTCACGTACCGGTAGTTTATGCGTGGCTCGATGACATGCTTCCACT
>DAIMDJ010000213.1:0-1963 GCA_036725905.1 Terriglobales bacterium | reverse complement strand
GTGAAAACATCATTGAAGGCGAGGCGGAAGATGAATGAGCTAAGGTAATCGATATCAACAACTCCGCGGAAATTGTCGGCGAATCTGCCCTCCCCGCTGAGCCTGATGTCCTCGCCACCCTGATCCACCTTCGGATGTCCAAAACCGCGATCCAGTACGCTATAAAAATTGAAGTCCAAGAACGATGTTTCGCTAGGTTGAGTACGGAACTCGCCTTGCGGGGCCCACCCACGTTTGGAGAAATATTGCGTTCCCACGGTTGCATCGGTGCTGCGATTGATCGCCCAGAACACCGACTCGCCAAGCACCGTGCCTTTAATTGACGATCGGCCGATGTTTGGAACCAGGAAGCCACTCTGGCGCGGCAATCGTTCAATGGGATGTGTGGCAAATGGCAAATAAAGGACCGGAACGCCCATGATGCGGAACGTGCTGCGGTAAATTTTTGCGTTGCCGCCGACTTCCACAACCAGTTTGTGCGCGTTGAACTCCCATTTAGGGTGAGGCAATTCGCAGGTGGTGATGGTGCCATCGTAAACACGGTAATGATCCGGCCCGGTCTTCTCGACTACTTTCCCGCTGAAAGCGAATGGGTTGGGCGAGGTCAGGATCGCGTGCCGGGCGCGAATGCGGATGCCGGCGGTCCCATGTACGTTCTCAAAACGGCCAGTTTCAGCGCGAATATTGTATGTTCCATGAGTAGCTTTGACGTGCTCATCATTGGGACCGCCATCCAGCACAACATGGCCATCCGCGGTTGCATCTCCCGTATCGGAGTTGTAATCCGCCGAATCAGCATAGAGAACATAGGTGCCGTAATGAATTTCCGCCTTCCCGCGAAGATGAAAGATCGGACCATCTTTTTCCTGCTCGATTGCGCGAATGGTCACATCTTCACTCCTGATTGCCGAAGGAGCTGACGGTGGCGCTGGTGACGCATTCGACTCTGAAGAGGAAAGCAACTGGCTGGTTACTAAGCGAGGTGCGACTAGCAGATGACAAACGAACGCCGCCGTGATAAGCAATCGTGTGCGGGTCATCTTTGCAAGCGCACGAAATCCCGGGAAGAAACGCCGTGGGTATGGTGACGTTAGCACGGCGCCAGCCCGAGTGGCAAAGCGCCTGTAATTTCGATCCGCGAGCACTGCGCTTTGGTTGCTTTCGGCGTTTTCTGCCGACAGCGAAAGTCTTCCACAGCACGGCAAACGACGGCTCACTGCAGCATGAAACCTAGATTTGAACCCAATCCGGACGCAGCCAGTACGCGCGAGGCACAAAGGCTGATCGATCCCGAAGCTTTCGAGGCAAGCGAACAGCAATTCGCAGCCAGCTTGGAGTCGATGGAGTTACTATCGGCAGCGAGGTTCGTGGTGGATCACGCTCCGGGTGATGTTACCGGATTCCCAGCAGAACCACCTGATAGCTCCGCCTCCAAGCAGAGGCAGAGTCCAGCAGAAGAGCAGCCGTCTTACACCACTCATTCGGAAACGAGCTCCAGAGACTTGGATTTAGACGCCGCGGGTGATCCGAGCGCTTGGCGGCAGGAAGTGGCAGCACGTCTGAACAGATATCGCGAGCGCCGACAGCCGAGAGCGCCCCGCTACCCGTCACTGCGATTAAGATTCGAACCGGCTCAGCCCGACTGGACGGCGCGTGACAATACAGAAGTGCCAACGCCATCGCGCCAATCCGTGGCGGAAGACAGCAGGCAAGTGGCCATCTCTGCCGAGCCGAAATCTCAGAACCTCACAGAGAAGCCACTGCCCGCTAAGTTAGTTGCTGCAGAAGCAACCGCGAAAATCATTGAATTTCCCCGTTCGGCTGCTCCGCCAAGGCCTTTGGACGAACTGGCCGAACCTGTATTGGACCGCCCACGAATTCTGGAAGCTCCGGAAATAGTTCCGGCGGGACCTGCACTGGGGGGCATACTGATCGAAGCCGCCGAGGAAGAACCGGCTGAACG
>DAIMDJ010000212.1:0-5279 GCA_036725905.1 Terriglobales bacterium | reverse complement strand
TGCCGCCATCTTGAAAGGTCGTAATGCCTGGAAGAAATCCGCTGTTCCAGGTGGTACCGGCGTCGGTAGATGTCGCGAAGCCGATATCGGAGGCGCCGCCACCATGAATGCGTCCGACCTGAAACGCCGTGACGATGGTTGAGCCGAAGGCAAATGTGTCCGGCTCGACTTCGGTGGCGTGCTGGCTGGTGGAGTTTGTGTAAGGATCGGAACTGAGCTTGGTTAATGGCACCGTTGCTGCTGGGAAGGCCGTCTGTGCCGGTTCGGTGTGAGCCGATCCAGAGCCGCAGCCGAGCGTTAGAGCAATAAGAAGGCTCAGAACAAGAGCAGGAAAGAAGTGCTGGCGCATTCTACGAATCGCCGGTGGGAGCATTCGTTAGGTCCCTAAATTCGAATCACCGGCCAACCAGCTCCCGGCGATACGTATGAGTTCGATCAAAGTACCCCGGACGGCTGTTCCGGTCAATGCAATGCGAGGTTCGTCAACTGCGCGAAGCAGATGATCTCGAGCCTGATCTTCAGCCGCATCAATAACTTAGCGATTGATCTGCGCTTGTTCGTCGTTTTACCCCCAGTGCATTGCCGATCTTTGCCGACCCGCGCATAGTTTCCGCGAACAGGAGGCGACGCAATGGCAAGTTCATGGGCTGAATTTTGTGAGCAAACGAATCCAGGGGTCCTCAGCGAGGCGCGTGGGGCCAGGCCGTTTCAGAATGCGCGGCGAGTGCAGGAGAGCATCTCCGCGGCGGCGGAAAAAAGGGCTTTGCTGTGGATGGCGGAGCGCACACCGGCATGGATTAACTCCGATCACCTAACGCTGCTGGGATTCCTGGCGCAGATTCTAGCCGGCGTGGGATACGCGCTGTCCCGCTGGAACCGATACTGGCTGATGGCGGTGATCGGATTTCTGGCGCTGAACTGGCTCGGCGATAGTCTGGATGGCACGCTGGCTCGCGTGCGGCAACGGCAGCGGCCGCGCTACGGCTTCTACGTTGACCACATGGTGGATAGCTTCGGCGCGCTGGCGCTGATGAGCGGCTTGGCCATTTCAGGCTACATGCATCCTTACATCGCAATCGGTCTGCTGCTGGTTTTTCTGCTGCTTTCCATTCAGTCGTATCTCGCGACTTATACACTTGGCGAGTTTCAGCTTTCGTTCTGGAAATTTGGGCCGACGGAGATACGAATTCTCTTGGCGACTGGAAATATCGCCTTGCTCTTTCAGCCGATGATCTGGCACGGACATTATCGGCTGTTTGATGTTGGCGGAATGATCGGGATTCTCGGCATGGCGGTCATGCTGATCTTCTCTACTATCCGCAATACGATGCGGCTTTTTCGCGAAGAGAGGCTCTCATGAGAGCAGGCGACACGGATTGGCGGAGGACTGGATTGCGCTGGTTGAAGTTTAACTTTGTGGGGCTTATCGGAATCGGAGTGCAATTGCTTGCGCTCGCCCTGCTGAAGAGCGCATTGCACGTGAATTACTTACTCGCGACTGCACTGGCAGTAGAAGCCGCTGTTCTACACAACTTCTTATGGCATGAGCGATTCACCTGGGCGGATCACGTGGCGAAAGCGCGATTGGCGCAGTTCATAAAATTCAATCTGACAAACGGCGCAATTTCCATTTTCGGGAACGTTCTTCTGATGAGACTCTTTGCGGGGACGATGAGAGTGCCATACTTGGCCGCTAACTTGTTCACGATTACCTGCTGCTCTGTGTTCAACTTTATGGTAGGTGATCGCTTTGTGTTTCGCAGGCTGAATCGATCCCCGATTAGCACGATTGCTGCGGATTAATCCATGTGCCCTGCCATTTGGCGCTCGACCGACCAGACGCCCTCCGGTTTCTGTTCAAACGGGTAGACGTGCACCATCCAGCCAAAAATCTGCGGAATGAATTTTCCGCCGGCGGCTTCACACTCAGCTTTAGTTGAGATCGATCCTGCCAGACCGAATTTGGGGTTCAAGCCCCATGCTTCTTGTCTCTTTTCTTTAGGGGGACGCACATATTCACGTGCGCATGCCACTGCGCGATGCTGAGAGGAATCCGCTTATCAAGTTCATTCCAGTTGGCATTCTTGGGTGCCGTGTACATGACGCCGATCAGCTTGTATTCATCGCCAGTTTTTTCGTAGAGAAGCGAGGTCGGATGTTCCGGATTGAAGCGCATCCCCGCCTCGAATCCGTACCAGTAATTCGTGAAGTGATACTGCTTCTGCGGCAGATTGGGTAGAAAGATTTTATAGCCGTCGGCGAGCGCGGCCCGGTAGTCTTTGTATTTCTCGGCGGATGAACGGGCAGCTTCGAGAACCTGATCCGCCTTTTCCTGATCGCCGGGCTTCAGATCGCGCAGCGTGGTCATCTTCATGTGCGGGCCCATATCCATGTGGCGGTGTTCCATAGAATGCATGGCGTGAGCGCTGCCGTCGTTGCCCATGGCGGGCATGTCGTGCATATCGGATGCAGTTATGTCGGACTTGGCGTGGGCAGACATATCCATGTCCGGCATGGTGTTTTCTTTTTTCTGCTCCTGCGCCGCGGCAAGGCCCATCGCTAAAATAACGACAGTGCCAGCCGCGAGAAGCCGTTTGCTCATACGCGATCTCCCGATTCTGAATGGATAAACCCTGAATCAGACTGAGTGTTTCTGCAATGAGAAGCGGTTACCAGTTGTTACGTGGGTAATTAGGGCTCGCTGCGTACGGCAGTTAGCGCTGCCGCCGAGGACGTCAATCCCATAGCAAATAAAGCTTGTTCGGCGGCCTGCTTGCCGGAACGCACACAATCGGGCACGCCGATGCCGCGATAGGCATTTCCTGCCAGCGCAAGACCTGGAAGTTGCTGGCGCAGGCGGTCGATGCGATCCAGGCGCTCTAGGTGGCCAACCGTGTACTGCGCCATGGCCGCCTTCCATTTGTAAACGCGAGTGAAAAGCGGTTCGGCGCTGATGCCCAGGATTTGGCGTAACTCCTCGCCGGCGATCCGTAGGATTTCATCTTCGTGCAGTTGCAGAATTTCTTCGTCACGCGACCCGCCAAAAAAGCAGCGGATCAAGGCGCGATCTTCAGGCGCGCGATGGGGAAATTTATTATGCACAAAGGTCGCAGCGAGCAGTCGCCTTCCTTCGCTGCGCGGAACCAGAAAACCGAAGCCGGGCGGAAGCGACGACTGCACGCTGTGGCCATAGCCCAGTGTCGCCGTGATGGAAGAGGTGTACGGGATGCCACGAAGTTCGTTAGCGAGCTCAGTCGAAACAGATTGCAAAATCGCGGCAGCGGCGTGGGCTGGAGTGGCGATAATAAGGGAATCGAAAAACTCCGGAGCGCCAGCGCCAGACGCCGAAACCAACCAGCCGTCTTCTTTGAATTTCAACTGCTGCACTGGAGTACCCAAACGAATTGAAGGAGCAGATAGACGAGCCGCGAGTGCATTCGTCATCTGGTGCATTCCATCCTTGAGTGACGTGAATAGTGGGCGTGGCGAGCCACTCGAAGGGTGAGCGATTTTCTTACGCGCGGCAAGCATGGCACGTCCCAGGCTGCCGTGACTGGCTTCCATCTGCGCAAAACGCGGCAGAACCGCGCGCACGCTGAGCTGAGAAGAGTCGCCGCCATAAACGCCGGAGAGCAGCGGGTCCGCGAGGCGCTCGACAAGTTCGGAGCCATAATGCCGTTCGACAAACTTGGCAACGCTTTCATCTTTGCCCGAGCTGGCTGGTGACTGGAACCACTCTCGCACCATACGAAATTTTGTGACTGGCGAAAACAACGGCGAGAAGACTACCGGCAGGATTCTCGTCGGCACCATGAACATCAAGCCGTCAGGTATCGGGACCAGCCGGCCTTTCAGCAAAATGTATGTCTTGCGCTCAGTGTCATTCGAGCCTATCAGTTGGTCCTCGAGTCCGAGTTCACGGCAAAGATCAGCGGCCCAAGGTTTTTCTGTAAGGAACGAATCCGGGCCGGCTTCCACGACGCATCCGTCAACTCGCTCAGTCGAGATTACTCCGCCAAGGCGCGAGCTGGATTCGTAAAGAACATATTCTAGGGGCACTCTCGTGCGGCGGCGCTCCTCGAGCGTGAACGCGGCAGAGAGTCCGCAGATACCGCCGCTAATGATGGCAATGCGTTTCATTAATCAAGGGTAGCGGCGGCGTCCCGCCGGCTGTGGTGCGGGCGTGCTCGCCCGCGCATTATTACAAGCTTGCCAGTCCTTTGCCTGCGAGATCAGCCAGTGCCGCGATCAGCAGCGGAGAATCGTTCAGCGACTCGGCGCGCCAGAGCCGCAGGCCTTGTTTTTCCGCAAACTGCCTGAAGCCGATATCAATGTCGTACAAAACCTCAACGTGGTCGCATAAGAACCCGATTGGCTGAACAAATACCCCGCGATAGCCCGCCTTCCTGAGTTCCAGAATCGTATCTTCGACCGTAGGGCCAACCCACGCGCCACCGGACATTCCCTGGCTCTGAAAAGCGAACTTCCACTCCTCTGATGGAATCGACGCCTCGCAAGCGACCAGGGCAGCGGTCTCTCTCGATTGCTCTTCGTAAGGATCGCCCTCTGCGATAGTTCGCTGCGGAACGCTATGGGCCGTAAAGATCACGGGGAGTTCCGTGCCCAGTTCGCGCGAGGCATTTTCCCTTCCTCTTCTCAGCTTTTCCGCGAAAGCCTTGATGAGAAGCGGGTGGTCATGCCAGGAGTCGATAAATTCAAACCTGAACGGAAGCCCATTGCCGAGGGCAGCCCGGTACAGGCCTACACTGGTCCGCGAATTCTGCGAAGCAAGGCAGATCACGACCGCTCGTGACACCTGATCCGCCTCCATGCTTGCCACTATGTCGGCAATGTACGGTTTCCAATTTCGCATACCGACGTACACGGGCGTGCCCAGTTCGCGCGAGAGCAGCTCGCCTTGTTTCAAAGTCAGCGCGGTTAAAGGCGAGCGACCGATCGAACTGTAGCGAAGCTTCACCTCTTCGATGACCTGAACTGGAACCGGACGGCCATTCGTCACATTCAGCAGGAATTCCGGGACCTCGTCAACGGAATCCGGGCTGCCGTGGGCGAGAAGAAGTACGGCTGGTTGCATGGAATTGGAGTGCGGGTTCAAAAACAGTTCTCAGTTCCTGGTTGCCAGTTCTCAGTTTTCAGTTTCCAGTTGTAGCGAGCGAGTGCTCCTGCACAAATTTAGCTAGCGCCTTTACGTTCTCAACTGAAGTGTCGGGCAGAATCCCATGCCCGAGGTTGAAAATGTGACCAGGACGCCCTCCGGC
>DAIMDJ010000211.1:0-5280 GCA_036725905.1 Terriglobales bacterium | reverse complement strand
AGGACAACGGTGTACTGATGTCGAACGACCACACCGTGCTGATCTCGCACACCGCCACCGGCATCTTGACCTCGCTCACCGGTGTTTACCCGGACCGTATGGGGCAGCCGGTATCGAACAGCTTCCGCTACTTTAAGACCGATGGCACGACCCGGACCGGCGTCTCGTTCGCCTATTGGACGGCGCCGCTCTTTGACCCGGCTGGCAGCACCACCGATACGACACCCGAGATGATCAACGAGAACGGCAAGATCGCTCCGGCACCTTGGGTGCCCTTTACGCGGGCTGGGTGTGATTTCGGCGCAGTTGCCACAGCGAACACAATTCTCGAGAACACAGCGATTGATATTCCGACGGTGTTCGGCGCCGGCTCACCCGAGGCGATGGAGGTCGCGTCTAATCCTGGTCAAGCCTTCGCAGATTTTGTCGGCATCGGCGTGCATTGCGCCCAGGACTCAGGCATCTGCGCACAATCGACGCACGCGCGGCCCGACTTACTGCCCGACGAGCCTGGCGATTACAGTGATTTCAACGGTCTTTTCGGTGCCAAGTACGTCAATCCCGTCATCAAGCCAAGCGGACCGATGACAGATCTCGACGGCACTGTGATCCAGGACGCGACAGGACATATCGGCTTTCCGGGCTTCGATGGCATGGAAGCTACTGTTTCCCTTGCCTGGGTCGCACAGATGCAGGAAGCTGGCATTCCAGTCACATATGCATACATCTCGGATGCGCATGATGGTCACGGCACTGCCGGCAGCATCCACTTCGCATATGGTCCTGGCGAATTCGGTTATACACAGCAACTACAAGCTTACGATCAGGCATTCCAGAAGTTTTTCGACCGGCTGGAAGCGGATGGAATTGACAAGAGCAACACGCTGTTCGTGTTCACTGTTGACGAAGGCGACCACTTCGTCGGCGATACGCCGACCCCTGCGGGTTGCGATGGCTTGACTACACCGTGCACTTACAACCGCGTCGGCGAGATCAACGCCGACCTGCGGCGCATGGTCTACACTCAATCCGGCGACTCGACCCTTTTCTCAGTTCACTCGGATGATGCGCCGACCGTGTACGTCAATGGCACGAGTGCTCAACCTATTCGCGACCAGACCGATCCGCTCGTCCGCAACCTTGAGCGGGAGATGAGCCAGCTAAGCTGGTTGAACCCGTACACCGGTGTGGTCGAGAACAACATTATGGTCGCGCTTGCGGATCATATCGGGATGAAGACGCTCCACATGGTCACCGCGGACCCGTTCCGCACGCCGACCTTCACGCCGTTCGCCGATCCAGACTGGTTCTTCTTCGCAACGGGCGGGACCACACCGGCGGCGTGCGCGACGCCGGCGGCATGCGCATTCATTCCGGCGAGAACGAATCAAAGCTTCGCTTGGAACCACGGCGACATTCAAGACGAGATCGCCTCAACCTGGGTCGGTTACGTCGGCCAGGGTGTCGACCCTGCTAGGGTTGATAGCACAACCTGGTCAGATCACACCGATGTGCGCCCGACAATCCTGGAACTCGTGGGATTGAACGATGACTATGTCCATGACGGGCGGGTCATATCCGAGATACTGGAGGGCTATGCTCGTCCATTGGCTTTGAAGAAGAGCACCAGCTTCGTTGCACTCGCGCAAGTGTACAAGCAGCTGAACGCGCCATTCGGCGCCTTTGCGATGGCCACGCTCAGGGCTTCCACCAAGGCGCTGGCCTCGAACGACGCGGACGACGCGACTTACAACTCTATTGAGGGGCAGATCCAGGCTCTCACCACGCAGCGGAATACACTCGCTGCTCAGATGATTAGTCTACTGGATGGCGCCGAATTTAACGGCCAGACCTTTAGTGACGCACAAGCTCAATCACTCATTGGGCAAGGCCAAGCATTGCTGAATCAAGCGAACGCATTGCCGCACTAGCTTGCGAGCGTGATGAGGTGTTGATTAATCCGCCAACTCGCGCCGCACGTCTTGATGACGAAGCTTGGTCCAGGCTGACTTCTCGAAAGAACTCGGCTCCAGTGCGGCGCGGGCCTCTCCTGAGCTCAACGCGAAGGAGCCCAGTGTGGGGCGGGCGCCCTCGCCCGCCAAACAGGCCTCGCCCGATCTGTCTTCCTCTGCCGTTTCTTCCGCCAACAACGCGAGTTGAAAAAAGCAGAGCGCGTTATGACGGCGCTCTGAATGGCGAATGGCGCGATTTAAGAACACTATTTGAGTTCGCCGGAATCTATCCACCCAAAGACGCCGCGCTTCCTACCGACTCATTACGCTTGACATGGCTATCTGAGATGGCTATTATCTAGATTATGCAAGTAAGCGTTGCGGACGCTAAAAACAAACTTCCGGAATTGATTAAGGCAGTGGAGGATGGAGAACCCGTAACCATCTGCCGCCGGGGGGTGCCGGTGGTGGACATAGTGCGCACGAAGAAGCCAACTCGCAAAAAGAGGGTGCTCGGAACCCTCAAGGGCAAGATTCAGGTCCTCGATCCGAATTGGTGGAAGCCGATGACCGACGAAGAAGTGGAAGCTTTCCTGGCCGGGCAGGATTGAAGTGCGCCTGCTTCTGGACACTGTAATTCTGATTTACGCCGTGGAATCGCCAGAACGGCTCAGCAAGCGTGCGATCGCCGCTTTAGAGAACCCGGAAAATATTCTCGAGCTGAGCGCAGTTTCTCTTTCCGAGATCGCGATCAAAACAGCACTGGGGAAGCTGAAAGTCTCAGCCGCTCTTGCGCGCCAGGCCGTTGAGGATCTGGACATTCGTATACTCCCGTACACCGCAGGGCACGCCTTCCATCTGTTCGACCTGCCGCTTCACCACAGCGATCCCTTTGATCGCCAAATCATTGCCCAGGCCATGCACGAAAGGATTCCTATTGTGACGTGCGACGAGAAATTCAGCCTCTACAACGGGATCAAACTCGTCTGGTAACAATCATACTGGGCATTTTTGAGCAGCGTCGCGTTAGAGCTTCTCGAAGAATTCGCAGGCTGAGCACGAAATAAACATTCCGCCTGGGACACCACGCTCGCGATCTTTCATGCGCTTCACGATGCGCGTCGGCTTACCGCACTTGGGGCAGTCGGTGCTCTTGGATGTGTCCATCACTCTCTTGCGATCTGCTGTCTTGGCAATTTTGGCCATTATATTCTCCATCTTCACAAACTAATCCGGCGCTGTTGCTTCCGGCTTCACGGATGTTTGTGGACACGGCTTTGTGTCACCGCTATAAGAATTAGCTTCGAGGGCGCCGAGTTGGCCTCAACTCTCTTCCGCTTTGAATAATTTTACAGTAACGTTGCAGGATTGTCTCCGGAAACGGACTAGCTAGGAACGCCGGACAGGTAGCTCATGTGGAAAATAGTGACAACTTTTGCAGGGATTACAGCAGCGATGTTCGTCATCTGGGCTTTATTACACCAGGTAGCTAGCACAACTGAAGCCGTCTTGAAAGGCATCTTCGATTGAGTAATTCCGAACGTTATGCTCCCGGGTGGCCGGGCATTCCTCCGCGCTGGACGTCGAGCGCAAAAACCGGAGTGGGCACGGCGCTCAACCAGCACAGCCGGATATGGTTCACGCTCAGTCATGGAATTTTGAATGAGATCTATTTTCCGCGGGTAGATCAGGCCTGCACCCGCGACCAGGGCCTGCTGATCACTGACGGCGCCCGATTTTTTTCGGAAGAGAAACGCCATTGCCGGTTCGAAAATGTGTCTCTCGAGCCGGGCGTGCCTGTCTACGAATTGACCAACACCGAAAATCAGGGCCGATACAAAATCTACAAAGAAGTTTTCAGCGATCCCTACCGCAACGTTATTGTGCAGAAAATTCGCTTTGAACCGCTGGAAGGCAAGCTTGCCGATTATCGGCTTTACGGGCTGCTTGCCCCGCATCTTGCCAATTGCGGTGCAGGCAACACTGGATGGATCGGCGACTACAAGGGTGAACCGATGCTTTTCGCCGAACACAACGATACGGCATTGGCCTTTGCTTGCTCGGCGCCGTGGAAAAAAATGTCAGTGGGATTTGCAGGCACTTCGGATGGCTGGCAGGATCTATCCCAACATTATCAGATGACATGGGAGTACACGCGCGCAGAAAACGGAAACATTGCGTTGACCGGAGAAATCGATCTCGCTGCTTGCGGCGGCGAATTCGTTCTTGCGCTTGGTTTCGGCGGAATGTGGTCAGAAGCAGGCCAGCAGGCGCGCTCCAGCCTGCTCGAGGCGTATGAGGACTTGCGCGATCACTACGTCTGGCATTGGAAACAATGGCAAGACACGTTGTTAAAGCTGGATGAGCCAGCGCGTGAGCGCGACCTGTATCGGCCCAGCGTAGCGGTATTGCGTTCGCATGAGTCGAAAGATTTCCTCGGTGGCGTAATCGCCAGTCTCTCCATTCCCTGGGGATTCAACAAAGGCGACGAAGATCTGGGCGGCTATCACCTAGTCTGGCCGCGCGACCTAGTGGAAACGGCTCTCGGATTTCTTGCTGCAGGATCTGAGCTGGACGCCTTGCGCGTGCTTCGCTATCTCGAATCCACGCAGGAGGCGGACGGCCACTGGGCACAGAATCTGTGGCTTGATGGGCGCCCCTACTGGGGCGGCATGCAGATGGATGAGACTGCTTTCCCCATCTTGCTCGTTGACATGCTGCGGCGCGAAGCCAAGTACGCGCTCGGCGACTTGCAACGTTGGTGGAAACTGGTGGAGCGTGCAGCTAAATTTATTGTGCGAAACGGTCCAGTCACTCAGCAGGACCGCTGGGAGGAAGACGCCGGTTACTCGCCTTTCACGCTGGCGGTTGAAATTGCCGGACTGCTCGCAGCAGCCAATCTTGGCGATGCAGTCGGAGAGAAGGAAGCGGCCACGCACCTGCGTGAGACGGCTGATTGCTGGAATGACAATATAGAGCGCTGGTGCTACGCGAAGGATAGCGACCTCGCGCAGCAGATCGGCGTCGAGGGATATTACGTTCGCATCGCGCCGCCGGAAACCGATTGCGCAGCCTCTCCTCTGGACGGTTATGTTCCGATCAAAAATCGTGCTCCGGGGCAAAGCTCTGAGGCCGCGACCCACGTCATCAGCCCGGACGCTCTGGCACTGGTGCGCTTCGGACTGCGCGCTCCCGATGATCCTCGAATTTTGAATACGATTAAAGTCATCGATGCTCTGCTGCGCGTGAAATTACCGCAAGGTCCGTGCTGGTACCGGTACAACGATGATGGCTATGGCGAGCATGAAGACGGCTCACCATTTGACGG
>DAIMDJ010000210.1:0-5286 GCA_036725905.1 Terriglobales bacterium | reverse complement strand
AAGGCGCAGTTGATGACGGCCTCTGAAATGGAAGCCGCCCTTGCCCGAATTGCCGCCGAAATCGTCTCGAGAAATGATGGCGTGAATGGCTTGGGATTCATGGGAATCCGCCGCCGTGGTGTGCCTATGGCGGAGCGCCTAAGCAAGTTGATCAAGAGCATGCACGGAGTCACCGTTCCCATCGGAAGTCTCGGCATAAGCTTCTATCGTGACGATCTTTCCACGGTCGGGCCGAAACCAGTGGTGCAGGAATCGCAAATAGAATTTCCGCTTGAGGCCAGCAAGATCATCTTGGTTGATGATGTGCTCTTCACCGGGCGTACAACGCTGGCTGCGATGGAGGCGCTGGTGTCGCTGGACCGGCCGATTCAATTGCAGTTATGCGTGCTGATTGACCGCGGTCATCGCGAGTTGCCGATCGCGGCTGATTTCGTGGGCCGCACCGTCGCCACCACCATGAATGAGGTAATCGAGGTAAAGTTCACGGAGACAGACGGAATGGAAAAAGTTCTGCTGATGGAAAAAACGTAGCGCGGCTCTAACACGTTGCGTTTTGAAAGGGCACGGCCTCTGGCGTACGGGAAATCGTTTACGACGATGCTGACGTACTGACGTAGGCCCGGACGCCCTCGTCCGGGCGGGCGCAGTTCGCCTGGTCTTGCATAAAGCCCAATCTGCGGAGCTTCGCTCCGCCGGCGGGTGAGGGCACCCGCCCCTACGTAGTCGGGTTGCGCGCCATCCACTCTGTGTCAAATCGCGCACGATCGTAAAACGACTTCTGGGTTCCAACCCCAGTAGTCGAAAGCCCGGCATAGAGATTGGCGCGACGCACTGCTTCGCGTTCACTGAGCCCTTCTCCCAGGAATACTGCAAAGCTGCCGATAAATGCATCACCCGCGCCGGTGCTATCGAGACTCTTCACCGTGAAGGCGGGCAGATGCTCCATCCCATCGCGGCTCGCCAGCAACGAGCCGTTGGCGCCGAGCGTGATGATTACACGGCCGATTCCGTCACCCAGTAGCTTCGCCGCACACTTTTTCGCGTCGTCAAGATTCCGGACAGGCATTCCGGTGATCGTCTCAGCTTCACTTTCGTTGGGAACGAAGTAATCCAGGTCTTTGACCGCTGTGATGTCGATCGGCTGTCCCGGGGCGGGATTCAAGATGCAGCGAATCCCATGCTTTCGCGCAAAAGCAATTGTGTAATACACGGTCTCAAGGGGAATTTCGAACTGCAGGACGATGCAATCGACGGTCTGCAACATCTCAGCGGCGGCATCGACATCGGCAGGCTTGAGTTCGTCGTTGGCGCCCTTCACCACGAAAATCCGATTTTGTCCGCTGGATTCCACGAAAATGGGCGCCACGCCGCTGGATACTCCCTCGACCTGTTTCACATAGGTGGCATCGATGCCGAGCTTCTTGAAATTTTGTATTGTCGCCGGGCCGAACAAATCGCTGCCGACTCGGGCCACCATGAATACTTCTGCGCCGCACAATTTCGAGGCAACTGCTTGATTGGCGCCTTTGCCGCCAAATCCCAGATCGAACTTCTGGCCGAAGATAGTTTCACCAGGTTTAGGAAAGCGGTCGGTGAAAGTAGTCAGATCAACATTGGCACTGCCAACCACGGCAATTCGAGGACGTTTGGGCATGGGAATTCGATCTTGAAAACTCACTTCCACGTACGAAACGAAAATCAAAGAACGCCGAGTTTATTCAGCGGCCCTGATTGTGTCAACGAGCTTTCCAGGGAAAGTGGGAGCCGCCTCAACCCGGATACATGCCCCGCGCAATCGGCAACGTGGATTCGCCCGCATCTATGTGGAATATCGTTCCGGTCACCTGCGATGACTCGTCGCTGAGCAAGTAGACAACGGCGTAGGCAGCATCGAGCGGTTTCTGCTGACGCCCGAACCGCAGCTTCTCCCCTTCCTTCCGCAGCAATTCTTCGCCATGCCCTTGTGCGCGCTGGATTGCCAGTTCTCCCTCCGTCAGCACCCAGCCAGGGATCACGTAGTTCACTCGTATGCGGTCATCGCTCAGCGCTCCGGCCAATGTCCGCGTTAGCGACAGCAATCCTCCTTTTGCAGCTCCATACGCCACAAGGTTCGGCAAGCTCTGGATCCCGCAAATGGATCCAATATTCACGATGCTGCCGCCCTTCGCTTCCCGCATTCTCGGCACAGCATGTTTGCAACAGTAGAATGCGCTTCGCAGGTTAACTTGCAGGATCTGCTCCCAAAGTTCAGTAGTAGTCTCCTCGAGCGTAGCTCGCGGGAACCAGCCGGCATTATTCACCAAGCCGTTCAGTTTTCCATAGCTCTGCACGGCCTTTTCTATCAGCGCTGCACATTGTTGTTCCTCCCTCACGTCAGCAGGGCAGAAGAGGGCTTCGCCGCCCTCTTTGCGAATGATAGCGGCCGATTGCTCGCCGCGCTCCTTTTGAATATCCCCGAGAACGACGGCGGCGCCTTCTGCGGCAAGGAGGCGGGCGCATCCGAATCCGATGCCCTGTGCCGCTCCTGTGACAATGACAACTTTCTCCTGAAGTCGATTGCTCATTTTTACGGTTCTCCGACCGGAGGGCGATCAATGCGAACCCGACAGCTGACGAGATTTGACTGTATCTGAAAGGGGAGGGAGCAGAAAAGGCGTATCGGAGTCTCTCGTTCCAAATCTACTTCTGGAAAGAGCTAAGATTTCGCGCTATCCAGAGTCGCGACGGGTCACTCCCCATACGGCACCCAAATATTTTTTACCTGGATGGCATGCTCAAGGAACCAGCGGCCTTCGCCTTGCTTTACGTCAAACCAGTCAATGGCGCGGCCCTCGTTAGTGAAGACCTGCTTGAGATTTCCAACCGAGAAAGACTTCGCGGCTGCGGCGCTGGCTTCGTCGGCAAAGCACCAGATGGCATCGACGTCGTCGTGCTCGGCGAGCGTTTTCAGGAGCTGGCCTTGGTAGCCGGTGACGATGTTCACTGCGCCGCCGGGCAAATCGCTGGTATCAAAAAGCTGGTAGATATCGCCCGTGATCAAAGGATAAGTCTCCGAGGGGACGACCACGACGGTGTTGCCCGTTGCTAGCACCGGCATGACGAGCGACAGAAACCCGAGCAGCGGGGCGTCATTCGGACAAATAATCGCGACAGTGCCGATCGGCTCGTGCATCGCAATCGCGATATTGCGAAACGGCGGATTGTGTACCGCGCCATCAAACTTGTCCGCCCACGCCGCATAAGAAAAGATGCGCTCGATTCCGGAGTTCACTTCGGCCGCAGCCTGAGCCTCTCCAACCGCAGACGCGAGAGCGCGAGAGATCTCATCACGCCGCTGCGAAAAGTTCTCCGCCATGTAATAAAGAACCTGTGCGCGATTGTGGGCTGTCCCCTTACTCCAACCCGAAGCTTTACGCGCCGCCTCAACTGCATTACGAATGTCTTTTCGGTTGCCCAGCGGCACTTCGCCGAACAGCCTTCCATTCCCGTCGCGCACTTCCATGCTGTAGCCGGAATCCGGGCGCGCCTGCTTGCCTCCGATGTAGAGCTTCACCGTTCGGTCAATCGCCGGTAGCGCCACATCAGAATCGTCGCTTGGTTTCTCACCGGCAGCCGCTTTGGGCGCAGGCAGCACAGGAGCATTCTTGAACCACGTAGGCTCGAGATATTCCAGCAGGCCTTCCCTGCCTCCTTCGCGTCCGTAGCCGCTTTCGCGGTATCCACCGAATCCGCACGAGGCGTCGAACAAATTCGTGCAATTGACCCAGACCACTCCGGCTTTGAGTTGTGCTGCGACATGAAGCGCAACGTTGATGCTCTCGCTCCACACGCATGCAGCCAGACCATAAACCGTGTTATTGGCCAGCTCGACTGCCTCGCTGGGCGTTCGGAAGGTCATCGCCGCGAGCACCGGGCCAAAGATTTCCTGCTGCGCCACGATCGAGGTTGGATGCACATTGCTCAGAAGTGTTGGCGGAAAGTAAAGTCCGCGCGAAGGCAATTCGATCTGCGGCTGCCAGCAGGTTGCGCCCTCGGCGACCCCTTGATCCACCAATCGCTTGATCCGATCTAGCTGGATGCGGTCAACTATGGCGCCCAAGTCAATGGCTTTATCGAGCGGCGGCCCGGCGCGCAGCGTCCCCATGCGGTCGCGCACCTTCATGATGAGCGGCTCGGCAATACTCTCCTGCATCAGCAAGCGCGAGCCGGCACAACAGACTTGCCCCTGATTGAACCAGATTCCATCCACCAGGCCTTCCACGGCGCTGTCGAGGTCTGCGTCTTCGAAGATGATGAACGGCGACTTGCCGCCCAGCTCAAGAGAAATTTTCTTATGACTGTTCGCAGTAGCGGTACGGATCGCGCGCCCAACTTCCGTAGAACCGGTGAATGCGATCTTGTCCACGTCCGCATGCTTCACCAGCGCTTCGCCGGTCGAACTGTCACCAGTAACAATGTTGACCACACCGGGTGGCAGTCCGATTTCCTGACAGATTTCAGCAAACGCAAGCGCGGTAAGCGGAGTGAACTCTGCAGGCTTGAGTACGACAGTGTTGCCCGTGGCCAGCGCGGGCGCAATCTTCCATGCCACCATAAGCAACGGGAAATTCCAGGGAATGATTTGCCCGACAACACCGCAAGCCGTGTATCCGGGAAATTCCTGTTCAAGCAGTTGCGCCCAGCCAGCGTGATGATAAAAATGACGAGCAACTAAAGGGATGTCGATGTCCCGGCTCTCGCGAATGGGCTTGCCATTATCCATCGTCTCCAGCACAGCAAGCCGGCGGGAATGTTTCTGCACGGTTCGCGCCAGCGCATATAGGTAACGCGCTCGCGCATGCGGGGTAAGCGCCTGCCATGTAGGCAATGCTGTGCGTGCGGCACGCACCGCGGCGTCGATATCTTTCGCCGATCCTTGCGCCACACTGGCGAGCCTCTCGCCCGTGGAAGGATCAGCGGTCTCGAAGTAGCTGTCTTCGGCGGGAGGCTGAAGGGTCCCGTTGATGAAATGTCCGAAGCGCCGCTCATGGCGATCGAGCCAGGTTAGCGCCTCTTTCGGATCCTCTGGCGCGGGGCCGTATTCCATAGTGACGAATTTTTCAGCGATGCTCATGTGGCCGTGCTCATTCTTGTGCGCGGACCTCTTTCGTCCCTACGGGACTCGCTCATTCGCAAATGCTACCCAGGGCTGCCGCCCTGGGCTGCATTATTGCGCCGCTTTGCGGCTGACAGCGCTCGACAAGGCAGTCACGCAATCGGATGCCGATAATCCGCCGAGTACCGCCC
>DAIMDJ010000209.1:0-5310 GCA_036725905.1 Terriglobales bacterium | reverse complement strand
TACATCAACCGAGCCACGGCCACGTGCTGGTGGATGACAAGCTGGTGGACGCTCCTGGCACCGACCGCATTCTTATTTTTCAGGAGCTAGGTCTCTTTCCCTGGCTTACGGTCGGCGGAAACGTTGAGTTCGGCATGAAGATGACTCACGTTCCGAAATCAGAACGACAAGAGAAGATCCGATACTACCTGCGGCTGGTGCATCTGTCTCAATTTCAGAATAGCTACATTCACCAGCTATCGGGCGGAATGCGGCAGCGGGTTGCGCTGGCTCGCGCTCTGGCCACCGAGCCGGACGTGCTCTTGATGGACGAGCCGTTCGCGGCGCTGGATGCGCAAACTCGCGATCTCCTGCACGACGAGCTCGAGCGCATCTGGGCGGAAACCGGTCGCACCATTATTTTCGTCACGCATAATGTTCGCGAAGCAGTCCGCCTCGGCGATCGTGTCGCGCTCTTTACTTTTCGTCCGGGACGCATCAAGCGGGAATTCGATATTGACCTGCCGCGACCGCGTCATCTGGAAGACGTTACGGTTGCCAAGAGCGCGCGCGAAATTCTGGACGAGCTGCGGGAAGAGATCAATCGCTCCCTCGAAGCTGAATACGGATTCGAGGTTCGGCAATGAAGAAATTCGCTAGACACGCAATCTTCTATGCAGGGTTGCTCGCCATTTGGGCGCTGCTGGCGAAGCTAAGGGTTTGGCCGTCGTACGTATTCCCGTCTCCATGGGGAGTGCTCGAAGCACTGGTCGCTGGCTTCAAAGACCATAGCTTCTGGATCGCGATTGCCGTCAGCATGAAGCGCATGTTGCTCGGCTACGCCTTGTCGGTTGTTCTCGGCATGATTCTCGGCCTAGGAGTGGCTAGTAACAAATTTCTCGAAGAGACCGTGGGTGGACTACTCGTGAGTCTGCAAAGCCTGCCCAGCATCTGCTGGCTGCCGCTGGCCGTGCTCTGGTTCGGGCTCACAGAAAAGGCAATTTTGTTCGTTGTGGTAATGGGATCGCTGCTCTCGGTCACCATCGCCATGGAAACCGGCCGCCATCAGATTCCAAAAATCTACAAAATGGCAGGACGCAATCTGGGTGCCCGCCGCTTCCGTTTGTTCTGGCACGTGCTCCTGCCCGCCAGCCTGCCTTATATCGTTTCCGGCCTTAAACAAGGATGGGCGTTTGCTTGGCGCTCACTTATCTCTGGCGAAATGATCTTCGTCAGCCTGGGCCTGGGCCAGTTACTCATGATGGGACGTGATTTGAACGACATGAGCCTGGTGATTGCGGTGATGATTCTGATTATTGCGATTGGCTATATCGTCGACGGGCTGGTCTTCAAGACCATCGAACGCCGACTGCAGCAGAAGTGGGGATTGACCCCAGCCACGTAGAATCAGGGTGTTAATCCATCTCTACTAATATCGGAAGGAAACTGCTTGTCGCGAAAGTCGAGTTAGATAATCAAATTAATAGACATAGCGAAACCCCCAGGTTTTGCCGATATTTCGAAAACAAGCGCCCCTGAAAAGGGCGAGAAAACCTTCACGAGGAGAAAGAACCAAATGAAATCTATTGTCTGCTTCAGCGCGTTATTGCTCGTAACCGCGAGCGCTATGACCGCGCAGACCGCGTCCAAGCCCCGGGTCAGAGCCGGCAAGCCCAGCTCCGCTGTCAGCGCACGTGAAGTTCAGGAACTCCGCGATGCGTTGGCCGCGCAGCAACAGCAAATGCAACGGCAGCGCCAGCAGATGGAGCAATTGAAGTCGCAACTGCAACAATTGCTCGAGGCTTCCCAGCAGTCCAACGCTTCTGCGCAAAGGGTGCAGAGTACTGCCGAGCAGGCGCAAGCCTCCGCCACGCAGGCGCAGCAGTCGGCAACGGATGCGCAGCGGCTGGCCGACCAGGCTTCGGCTAATGCCGTCGAAGCCAAGACTCAACTTTCGCTGGTCAGTACCAAGACCCAAGACCAGGACAAGAAGCTGAGCGCGCTGCAAGACCTTCTGGGCCGTTTTCGCTTCGCGGGTGACGTTCGGGTTCGGGGCGAAAACTTCACCCAGCAAGGCATTCAGGATCGCAACCGTGCCCGCCTACGTGTGCGCTTCGGAGTGGAAGGCAAGTTGAACGAGGATTTTAACGCGGGCATCTATCTCGCCACCGGCTCACTGGGCGACCCCACAACGACGAATGAGACTTTGACCAACAACTTTGACCGCAAGACGATTGGCTTAGATAAGGCCTTCATTACATACAATCCGGTTGCGCATAAATGGATCTCGGCCACTGCGGGGAAGTTTCCCTATCTTTGGCTGCGGACTTCGGTCACCGGTGATCCAGATTTGAATCCCGAGGGCTTCGACCAGAAGTTCTCCTTCGACTTCACTGGCCCCGTGGTGAAGAATTTCACCGTTCAGGGCATTGAGCTTCTCTACAACGAGAGCTCCGCTGGCCAGGACTCTTACGCCCTCGGTGGACAAGCCTCGGCGAAATTGCAGTTTGGGCCATGGACCGCTACTCCCTCGTTTTTGAGCTTGAAGTGGAATCGTCCTGACGCAATTTTGCAGGCCAGCGCTTTTGCGGTTCAAGCTACGACCACGGGCGCGGCAGGTCCGCCGGCAGTCGGGCCATTTCCGGTTCCGGGTGAGGGTCCCGGCTGCGCCAAGGTTCTGGGCGGCCCGAGCTTTGCTCCATGCCCGTTCTCCGCAAACGGCATGACAAACGCCACATTTATTGATTCGAAGGGGCTCGCGCACTTCTATTCTGGCTTCAACTACGCTGATTTCATCCTCAACAATCAGGTCAAGACCGGTTTTGAAAGGCTGCCGCTGAACTTGCTCCTCGAGTTTGAGGACAATCTCGACGCGGAGAATCACCCTCTCGATGCTAAGGGAAGGGTGGTACCCGGCCTTGGGTCACAGAACAAGGAATACGGCGCCGATTTCAGCATCGGCCAGACGAAAAACAAAAACGATGTTCAGATCGGATATGCCTGGCAGCGGCAGGAGCAGGATGCGGACATCGCCTCCTTCGGCGAAAGCGATCAGCGCACTCCGACCAACCTCTTGCAGCATCGCATCTATGCACTGTGGAAGCTGCGTGCCAATACGCTCGCCAGCTTTGCCTACTGGCGCGGCCGCGTTCTCAATTCCAATCTGGAGAACAACGCTGCGTTGACGCAGAAAACGATCACCACGGCAGGACAGCAGGAACCGTGGTTGAACCGGTTCCAGTTCGATCTAATTTATTCTTTCTGAGCGTTTGCGGCACGGTTTCTCCCAGCGGTGCGACGGCTTTTTGTTTGGTGTGCCGGGACGGAGCTACAATTTGTGCTTCGACGACCGTTTGATTCCGAATATCCGAAAACACGCTTTCTAATCCCGTATCGTCGATGTAAGGTCAGGAAGGTACTACTCGATGCTTTCACGACGCAGTTTTCTGATGCAACTGTCCGGCGCGGTTGCTGTGGCCGAAGCCTTCCCGCGCTCTCTCTGGGCAGAAGACAAAGCTGTTCACGTGCCGGGCAAGGAAGGCATGATTGTGCGCTCGGCTCGCTTCCTCGATCTGGAAATGCCGATGGAGGATCTCAAAATCTGGATCACGCCGCTCCCGCATTTTTTCGTGCGTAATCACATGCACGAGCCAAGCACGCTCGACCCGAGCACCTGGGCTTTAACCATCAGCGGAGAAGTGGGGAGTCCGCTGACCTTGAGCTTGGCTGACCTGAAGAAACTCGAACTGCACAGTGTCATCAATACCCTCGAATGTGCTGGAAATGGCCGGGCCTTTCAGCAGCCACACGTGCCCGGCGTGCAGTGGGAACGCGGCGCAGTTGGGACCGCACGCTTCTCCGGGCCGCGAATGCGCGATTTGCTGCAGCGTGCCCGCGTGAAGAACACCGGCAAACACGTCATGCTTCGCGGGCTGGACGAAGTTCCTGGCAAAGTGCCTGCGTTCATTCGCAGCATTCCTCTCGAGAAGGCAACAGACGCCGATACGCTCGTTGCATTGGAGATGAACAATGGGCCACTGGCCAAGCACCATGGATTTCCTGCCCGCGCTTTTGTGCCCGGATGGATTGGCGCCGCGTCATGCAAATGGCTGACAGAGATTAAAGTGTTGGATAAGGAATTCGAAGGTAACTTCATGAAACCGGGCTATCGAATGCCCAACCAGCCGGTGCAGCCGGGGGCCGATGTGAATCCCGATGACACGCACCCGATCACCGCGCTGAATGTGAAATCTATTATTGCGGGCCCGATTGATAATTCCATAGTGCGCTCACGCTCGGTTCACGTTCACGGCGCAGCCTGGGCAGGGGAGGCCGATGTCGCTCGCGTCGAAATCTCTACCGACGGCGGTTCGACATGGCAACCTGCGCAACTCGGCAGAGAGCAGTCGAAGTACACATGGCGTTTGTGGAATTATTCGTGGCGTGCTCCGCGTTCCGGGGAGTACACGATTCTGTCGCGAGCCGCTGACAGCCATGGCCGGACCCAGCCGCTGACTGCGGCGTGGAATCCTAGTGGGTACCTCTACAATGCCGTCGACCAGGTGAAGATTCATGTTCAAGCATAGAGAAGTTCGATCATTGGCAGCCTTTTGCGCCGCGATTTTTGCCGCGGTTATCGCGTTTGCGTGGACAGAACCTGAATCTGGGCGGTCTGGCGGCCTTCCGTCTGGTTCCATTCAATCGAAGGTTCAAACGGCCTGCACCGAGTGCCACGACGCTGGCATCATTCTGCAACAACGCCTGAGCAAGAAGGCTTGGACCAAAGAAGTTGACAAAATGATCAAGTGGGGTGCGGTCGTCGATCCCAAGGATCGAGACGCTTTCATCGATTATCTCGGTCTGAATTTCCCGCCGGAGAAACCTGCCGAGCCCATGCCGAGGGTGTCAGCTTCGAAATAACAGTGCGAGCTTTCGTCTGCTAGAATCCAAGCCAATCTGCGCAATGGAGGAGGCTTGCGGGTTCTAGTAACAGGAGGGGCTGGATATATCGGGAGCCACACCGCGCACGCTCTTCAGCGCCGAGGCCATGAAGTCGTAATCTACGACAACCTTTCCACCGGGCACGCAGCGCTCGCGCAAGGTTTCGATCTGATTGAGGGAGATATCTGTGACGCGGCAAAGCTTGCTCCCATCCTGCGCCGCGTTGATGCCGTAATGCATTTTGCCGCATACGCGTACGTCGGCGAATCGGTTGTAAATCCCAGAAAATATTTTCAGAACAATGTGGCCGGGGGACTGTCGCTGCTGAATGCGGTGGTTGACTCCAATGTGCGCAAATTTATCTTCTCTTCCACGTGTGCGGTGTATGGC
>DAIMDJ010000208.1:0-5314 GCA_036725905.1 Terriglobales bacterium | reverse complement strand
ACCACTTTGGCTCCCTCGCGTGCAAAGCTCAGGGCTGTAGCTCGCCCTATGCCCGAACTGCCGCCGGTGATAAGCGCTACTGTTCCCGCAAAACGTCTCTCGCTCATGGCACGCTCCTTCGGTCTATCGTCTACTCGGAAAGTATAGTGGGCGTGTAGTCTGTGCAGCCAGGCCCGGGGGTTACTCGACGTGTAGTAGCCAAACCTTCTCTGATCGATAAGGTAAGGTTAGCCCGTCATTTGTCCGGAAACTTACAAAAGTAGAGATTCTCGCGCGATAGAGGAGTCGCTGAAATGGTCGGAAAGGACACCGGCGCCGCATCTGTCAACGAACAGACTACTCGAATCGAAGTGCTTCAGTAGGGTTCACAGCCGACGCGCGGCGGGCGGGAATGAGCGCTGCGCCTAGTGCAGTCGAGCACAGAACCAAAGTTGCCGCGAGGATCGTTACCGGATCTGTCGGCTTGACGTCGTATAGCTGCGATTCAACAAGACGGCCCAACGCCCAGACGCAAGGTAGCGCAATCGCTGTTCCGCCGGCGATCATCACCAGCGCATCCCGGAGCACCAGCCAGATGGCAGAAAGACGTGTCGCCCCCAGCGCCAATCGAATACCGATCTCGCGCGTGCGCTGGGTCACGACGAAAGACATCACACCGTACAGGCCAACCAACGAGAGCAGCAGCGCCAGCGTGCCGAAACTGCTGGAAAGTTCCGCCAGCATATGCTCTGTGTTCAAGGATCGGTCGATTTGCTCGTCCAGCGTGCGGAAATAGCTGATTGGCAATGTTGGATCGGCGTTGCGAAGGATCGCCCGAATCGATCGAAAGGCCGACTCGGGCGTTCCCCGAAACCTGACGTAAAAATTCGAGCCAGACATCTCGGTACCAGTGGGAAAGTAGGCTTGTTCCCACTGTTCGCGAACATTACGGTAGCTGATGTTTTCCACGACGCCGACGATCTCGCTGTCCGGTTTGGCGTCGGGTGCGGATCCCATAGCGACGCGGGCGCCGAGAGGATTGCGTCCTCCGAAATATCGTTTTACAAAGGCTTCGTTGACAATCACCGCGCGCTGTCCGGTCTGACTCACCGGCATCGATTGATTTGGCGCAATGACATTCAGGGCATCGTGTTCGTTAAAGTCTCGTCCAGCGACAATCCTGGCTCCGAGGGTCGCGAAGAACCCGGGAGAGACGGCGTTCATCTGGACCTCGCGGTCGGTAATGTATCGTTCACCAGCCTGGATCGTTAGAGAATTACTCCACGCCCCCCCGAGGAGTAACTGGTCGTGCGCAACGGCCGAGGCTTGAATGCTGCTTGAATCGCGGAGTCCTTCAGTAATTCGTCGAATGAGCCGGCTTTCTTCGGCTCCAGAGTAGCCGTTAAGAGCCGGCTTGATACCGAACGAGATCAGGCTGGATGTGTCAAACCCCGGACCTTTTACCAACAGCCCGGAGAGGGTTCGAACAAACAAACCTGCGGCGATTACCAGAATCAACGTAAACGCGATCTGAGCCGTCACAATCGCCCTGCGTAGCGCCAAGCCGCCGGAAGGTGTGCCGCCCCGCTCCCGGAGCGAGGAATCGAGCGATTTGCGGCCGGCCTGTAAAGCCGGTGCGGAGCCGGCGAGGAAACCGGCGACCAGGCTTACAAGGAATGCAAAAAGCAACAACCGCGTATCGATGTTGGCTTGCAAGTTGTTCGCAGCGGTGTTACGGGGCAGGAAAGCGATGAGCGCCCGTACCGCAATAGGCGCCATCACTACGCCGAGCAGTCCACCGGCAAATGCGAGAAGCACGCTGTCGGCAAGAAGCTGTCGTCCAATTCTGCCCCGTGACGCTCCCAATGCCAATCGCGTGCTGATTTCGCGATGGCGTGCCGAGCCGCGGGCCAGAAAAAGCCCGGCAACATTCAGACAAGCCAGCGCCAGGAGTACCGCCGTGGCAACGAACAGGACCCAGAGCGGCCGCGAAAGGCCTTGCCGGAGAACCGAATGGCCCTGGGGAGCGGGAGTGAGTTCCAGCGTGGACGCAAGAAACCGCCGGCGCTGCTCGGCGCTGGCTCTGGAGACGTTAGTTCGGCGCATATCTTCGTCCAACATCGATTTAAACCAGGGCTGCAGTCCCGTCTGCGCTTGCTGCAAAGAGACGTTCTGCTTGAGCCGGCCGAGGATCTGCATCCAGCGCGTGCGGCGATCGAGCATCGTGGTGAATCCAGGAATAGCCTGGGCCGACATGACAGCCGGAATCCAGAGCGATGGAACCTCGCCCACGTCGATGCCATGAAATGCAGGCGCTGCAACCCCGACAACCGTCATGGGGTACTGGTTCACCAGCACCTTTCGGCCGACGATATCCGCAGGGCCTCCCAGCTGGTTCTTCCAGAAGTCGTAGGAGAGCACAACCACGGGGCTGGAACCGGGCGTCTGGTCATCATCGGTGGTCAAGAGCCTGCCGAGCGCGGGGCGCACTCCGAGTAGTGAAAAGTAGTTACCTGATACGAGTTCTGCGGCAGTCAGCTTGGGTTCTCCGCCCGTCGAGGCGCTGATCGTCGTCGCGGCACGGCATAATACACCTTCGAAGAAATCCTTCTTCTGCTGGAGATCCTGGCAGATTGGATAGGACATCAAGTTACTGGTGCCGAAGGTCTCGGCATATTGGAAACCGATCCAATCAATGAGAACCAGGCGCTCGGGGTGGTCGACCGGTAGGGCGCGAAGAACGATCTGATCGATGAGGGAGTAAAGGGCGGTGGTCGCTCCAATTCCGAGCGCAAGGGAAAGCACTGCCGTCGCCATAAACGACGGGCTCCGAAGAATAGATCGCGCCGAGAAACGCAGGTCGTGCACGAAGTCTCTCAACCAGCGAGTCAGCCAGATGTCTCGCACCTCCTCTTGGATTTGCGCGATGCCCCCGAGTTCAAGCAGGGCTTGCCTACGAGCTTCCTCAGTTGGCAGACCAGACCTCTCAAGATCGATAATTCGCCGGTCGAGATGGTAGTGCAGTTCGCGATCCAGATCGCTCTCCAGCTTCTTGCGACGGGACCAGTTCGCTAGTTGCCACATCATCTGTTGCCCTCGTTGAAAATGAGCTGAACCGCGCCCGCCAAGCGCGCCCAACTTTGTTTTTCGGCGGCGAGCTGCTTTCGTCCCGAGGCCGTCAATGAGTAGAACTTGGCCTCCCGCCCCGTTTCTGATTCCTTCCATTCGGCCCTAAGCCATCCCTTTAGTTCCAGCCTGTGTAGCGCAGGATAGAGGGAGCCTTGATTTGCTTGGACCACCGACCGCGAGATTTGGTCCAGTCTTTGAGCGATCCCGTAGCCGTGCACCGGCTCCAGCGACACAATCTGCAGAATCAGCATGTCAAGTGTGCCTTGCGGGATGGGGAACCTTGGCGAGGGCATCGATGCCTCAACCTCCTACCGGTCAGCGTACATTATGATAGGTCGAAGGTCAAGGTATGCAATGGCCTTCAAAGAATACGCCCGATCCCCGCTCGGATCTTGCTTTTTCCACTTCTCTTCTATAGAGTGTCTATAGCATCTCCTATTGAATCTCTATAGGACAGAACAAATGCCACCTTCCAACACCAATCTTCTCCAGGGCACACTGGATGTGCTCATCCTTAAAGTTCTTGCGCTCCAGCCAATGCACGGCCTCGGAATCTCCAACCGAATCGCGCAGGTGACCTCGAACACCTTTCTCGTCAAGCCTGGCTCACTCTTTCCCGCGCTTCACCGCATGGAGGAGGCCGGCTGGCTCACTTCCTCCTGGGGCGAATCCGAAAACAACCGTCGCGCGAAGTTCTACCGCCTCACCGCCGTCGGCCGCCGACAGCTCAAACAGGAAACCGATCTCTGGGCGCGCATTTCCGCCGCCATGGCCCGCGCTCTGAAAGCAACGTGAGAACGAGCAGCTCTTCGAGGTGGACAATGCCCCTTTGGCCCAAACTAAACTCTCTCTGGCGTAGTCTCATGGAGAGGCAGAAGGTGGAAGACGACCTCACCAACGAAATTCGCTCCTACTGCGAATTGCTCGAGCAACAAAAGATCCGCGAAGGCGTTGATCCGGTCACGGCTCGGCGGGAAGCCTCGATCGAACTCGGGGGCGCCGAGAAGCTCAAGGAAGAAGTTCGCAACGTCCGCCGCGGAGCTGCTTTTGACGTCCTGGGCGCAGAACTTCGGCAATCCCTCCGCGGTCTTCGCCGCAATCCTTCGCTAGCCGTCCTCGGCACAACCATGCTCTCCCTCGGCATGGGTGCCAGCATTGTTGTTTTCAGCATCTTTCAATCCGCGCTGCTCAAACCCTTGCCTTTCCGCGACTCGAATCGGCTGCTCGCCATCTGGGAAACCCGCCTCGACCGCGGCATCGATCAGGCATCCTTTTCCGAAGCCAATTTCTGGGACGTTCGGTCCTACAATCACTCTTTCAGCGAAGTCGGCGCCTATCACTATGACGAAGCCAACCTAACCGGCCTGGGCCCCGCTGAGAAGGTCGTCGCTTGCGAAGTCAGCGCCGGCTTCCTCCGCACGCTCGGCGTTTCACCGATTCTCGGCCGCGATTTTTCCTACGACGATGACCGTGGCGGATTCCGAAATCCGGTTGTGATAATTGGCAACAAATTCTGGAAGACGCGCTTTGGCAGTGATCCAAACATTCTCGGTAAAGCTCTCCGCCTCAATGACAAAGCCTACGTCGTCATCGGCGTTCTTCCTCCCGGCGAGCCCTGGATTGATGATCAGCTTTACATGCCTTTCGGCTATCGCCCCGACGCCGACCGTGATAGTTGGGAATTTCAAGTCATCGGCCGCCTCAAGCCCGGCACCACGCAAGAAGCGGCGCAAGTCGATCTCGCTCAAATCGCAGGATCTCTCGCGCAGTCCTTCCCCGAACAGGACAAGGGCATTGGCTTTTTCTTCACCCCTTCGAGTACCTGGGTTGCCAGTCAGACCACCCGCCGCGCTCTCTGGGTTCTCCTCGGTGCCGTCACCTTTCTTCTTCTCATCGCTTGTCTGAATATCGCCAATCTTCTCCTCGCTCGTGGTACCGCGCGCATGCGCGAAATCGCCGTGCGCACCGCTCTCGGCGCCAGCCGCGCCCGCCTCATTCGCTTTGTGATGATGGAGTCGCTTTTGCTGAACGGCTTCGGCGCGGCGGCAGGATTGTTCGTCGCCTACGTCGGCATCGGCGTCATCCAATCTCTCGAAATTCGGGGCATACCGCGCCTTGCTGACGCCGGGCTCAACCCCTGGGTGCTTGCCTTCGCTGTTTTCATCGCCCTCGTGACTGGCATTCTCTCCGGCCTCGCCCCCGCGCT
>DAIMDJ010000207.1:1306-5320 GCA_036725905.1 Terriglobales bacterium | reverse complement strand
GTTTTTCCGAATCACATATAACCAATCAGCGGAGACGAAGTGGACGAGGCGGGTTTTCCACAGATTCAACTTTGGCTGTCGGCGGAGGCTCCCTGGCCCAAGCTCAGTGTTTATTCCGGCGGCTGCTGGCGTACTCCTACTCCAATGATCTTGGCCTTTATGCAGAAGAAATCGATGGGAGAACAGGGGACGCGCAAGCAGTGTTTAGAGCTATATTTGTGCTTTGTATCAGCTCAGTTGATGAATTGTCGGGGCCGTGGCGGCACAGATTTTTACCGTTTCCTCTGTCTTAGGCTCGTTCGAAGCGGAACGGTGGCAGACCGAGCCACGCCATGCGCCCCGGCTCCAAAGGGCCGTCTTTATGAGGCTGCCTTTACGTCGAGTAATCGGCGTTGATGCGAACGTATTCAGCAGTTAAGTCGGTGGTAAGGAATGCTGCGGAGGCCCGGCCACGCTGCAACGTGATGCGCACATCACAAGCGGGCTGTGCCAGGTCTCTGTGCGCTGCGGCCTCATCAAAAGCGCACGCGACTCCTCGACGGCATACTACCTGCCGGCCAATGAAGATGGTTACTTCTTTCGGATCGATGCGTACGCCAGAAGCTCCGATTGCCGCCAATATACGTCCCCAGTTTGGGTCTGCTCCAGCCCACGCGGTCTTTACTAGTAGTGATCGAGCAATCGATCGCGCTATATGCAAGGCTTCCTCACGGCTCCTGGTTTGTTCCACTGAGAGCCGGATGACATGCCGCACGCCTTCGCCATCGGAAACAATCTGCTCGGCCAAAGAACCGCAAACTTGCCGGAGTGCGGCCTGAAATTTATTTTTCACGGCGCCCAGCCGAATCTTGCTTTGTCCGCTGGCCATCAGCAGAACTGTATCGTTGGTTGAAGTATCACCATCCACAGAGATGCAGTTGAACGTTTCATCGCATACAGCCCACAAGCATTGTTTCAGCTCGGGAGGAGTTACCATCACATCGGTGAACAAATACACCAGCATGGTTGCAAGCTGGGGATGAATCATGCCGGATCCCTTGGCTATGCCCAGGATGCTACTGTTCTTTCCTCGAACTTGAAACTCCGCGGATGCGAGCTTCGGCCGCGTGTCGGTGGTCATGATGGCGCGGGCAAACTGCATTACTGCGTGCTCGCTCGCTTCGTGGGCCGCAACCAATGTTGGGAGTGCCGCAAGAATTTTGGAAACCGGCATCGGCACGCCGATAATGCCGGTTGAGGACGGAAATACCAGTTCGGCCTTGAATCCCAGCAGACCGGACGCTTTTCGGCAGACCTGCAAGCAATCGTTTATGCCGGCCTTGCCGGTCGCGCAGTTAGCGTTGCCAGAGTTCACGATCACAGCACGCACATGCGCCCCCGTTGCACGCAAGTGCTTGCGTCCAATTTCCACCGGGGCAGCAATAACCCGATTCTTCGTAAACACTGCCGCCGCCGTTGTACCCGGAGCGGCTTCAGCTAAGGCTAAATCTAATCGGCCGCTAGCTTTGATACCCGCAGCAACTGCAGAGAATGAAAACCCACCTGGGAGATGGATGGATTCCGTCGAACCAGCGGGCGCAGTCATGCCTGGAGCTTGACTTGCCAATTAGTGGGTTCGGGAAGAATAGCGAACTTCGGTAGCTCGCCTCTCACCATAGCGACTTCATCGCAGCAGTGAAAACGTGGACAAACGCAGCAATCTTTATAAATTTTGTCCGGCAGATCTTCTCGTTGCGCCATGGCAAAACCGAGTTGGGAGAAAAATTCCGGCTTCCGGGTAAAAAGGCAAATGCAGGTGACAGCGTGCTTCTTCGCTTGCGACAGCAGCGCCCGTACCAGAAGCTTACCGCCGCCTGAACCTTGATGCGCGGGATCGACCGTGATAGACCGGATTTCCGCCAGGTGCAACCCATAAAGATGAAGAGCGCCGCATCCCACGACGCGACCGACGTTCTCCAGCACAATGAAGTCTCGGACGTTCTCGCAAATTTCCGCAAAACTGCGCGGAAGCAGCGTGCCATCACCCGAGTAATTCGAGATCAGTTGATGAATTCGTTCCGCATCCGGGAGAACCGCCTCACGCGTGCGCATGCATGCTCTCCCGCAAGAGATTGATCTTGATTCGAGCTTCGCTAATGGCCTGCTGGACGCGGGCTGGCGCGGTGCCGCCGGGCACGTTGTGAAGGGCCAGGACGGACGGAAGAGTTAGGTACGAATAGAAATCCTGATCGAAAGCAGGATTGATTTGCTGTAATTCGTGAAGTTCAATATCCTGCAACTCGCAATTTCTCTCTACGCATAGCTGCACAGCCTTGCCTATCTGTTCGTGCGCCACGCGAAAGGACACCCCGCGTTCCACAAGATAAGTTGCGGCCGCCCAGGCGTTCATGAACCCAGATTCCGCCGTTTTCTGCATGCGGTCGTAATCGAATTCGACTACCTTCATGAACCCGGCGATCAGAGGCAGAACCGAGAGTACGGTTTCACTCGCATCGAAAAGAGGCTGTTGAGTTTCCTGCAAGTCTTTGTTGTAAGCGAGCGGCAACCCTTTAACGGCAACCAGAAGAGTAGTCGCATCGCCGACAACCCGCGCCGCCTTTCCGCGCACCAGCTCCAATAAGTCAGGATTCTTCTTCTGCGGCATCGCGCTGCTGCCGGTGGAATACGCTTCCGGCAAGTGGACGAATCCAAACTCCTGGGAGGAAAAAATGATCATCTCCTCTGCCCAGCGGCTCAGGTGTAAAGAGAGCAGCGTGAGTGCGTTCACGAACTCCAGAACGAAGTCGCGGTCGCTGGTGGCGTCGACGCTGTTACTGGTGACCGCGTCAAAGCCAAGCTCTTCAGCAATCGCGCGTCGATCTAAATGAATTGTTGTACCGGCGACTGCGCCGGAACCCAGAGGACAAATATTCACTCGTGCACGGCAATCCGCCAGGCGTTCGGCATCGCGCAAAAACATCTCGACATAGGCGAGTACCCAATGCGACACCAACACCGGCTCGGCACGCCGCAGATGCGTATAGGCGGGCATGGCGGCATTGCCCGCCTGCTCGGCCCGAGACACCAGCGCATCCAACCACTCCGCCAACTTCAACCGCAAATCATCGATACTGGCTCGCACATAAAGGCGCAGATCAGTGGCAATCTGCTCGTTGCGGCTGCGGCCACTGTGCAGCTTGTAACCCACGTCGCCAATCATCACGACCAATTGTTTCTCGACAAAATGATGCACGTCCTCGGCCTCATCATCATCGAGGAACGCTGGGGACATCGCAGCCTGTTCAGTAATTTGATCGAGGCCTTGCAGGATGGAAATCAGTTCATCTGAAGAAACGATGCCCGCATTCTTCAACGCGCGGGCATGCGCGCGGCTGGCTGTGATTTCATACGCCAGCAGCCTGCGATCAAACTCGAACGATCGCTGCCAACGCTCGAAGCCGGGATCAAGCGGCTGGCGAAAGCGCCCGGCCCACATCTTCATTTCTCAACCTCCGCGCGGGAGCGGGCGCGCGAACGCGAAGGCAGGCCCAGAATGCGAATGAAGCCTTCTGCATCCTTCTGGTTATAGCTGTCGCCCATGGTGAACGAAGACAGGTCGGTGCGATACAGCGAGTACTCAGATTCACGGCAGACGACAGAAATGTTTCCTTTGTATAAAGAGAGTGTGATCGTGCCGGTGATGTTCTGCTGAGTGGCCTCGACAAACGCATCCAGCGCTTCGCGCAAGGGCGTAAACCACTGGCCGAAGTAAACCAGTTCGGCATATTTCAGCGCAACGTGCTGCTTGAAGTGTGCCACTTCGCGCTCCAGGCACAAAGCCTCAAGCTCGCGATGCGCCGCGACGAGCAGAGTTCCACCCGGGGTTTCGTAACATCCACGCGACTTGATGCCAACAAAGCGGTTTTCCACTAAATCCACGCGGCCAATTGCGTTACGGCCGCCGATTTCGTTCAGCAGCTCGACTAGAGACACGGGATCGAGCTTCATGCGATTGACTGATACCGGAATTCCCTT
>DAIMDJ010000207.1:0-1206 GCA_036725905.1 Terriglobales bacterium | reverse complement strand
ATATTTGTGCTCGTAGACAGCGCCAGCTTTGAGTGCCGGAAAAACGTATCCTGTAAGGAATTCCTCACGCAGATCTTCAACTACAACCTTGCTGGCGCCGGTCTTGTGAGCCTTCTCGACCACCGCCTCAATGTCGTCTCCCTGGCCGACGTCGCCTACCATGGCGATCACATCGTAAGAATAATTTTCCTTGAGCCAGGGAATGATGATGGAGGTATCGAGTCCTCCGGAATACGCGAGTACAACTTTTTCAGGCATGGGCGCTCCTCACATGAAAGCGGCTGGCTTCGCCGCCAAGCAGTAGAAGGAGGATGGCCTTCTGCACGTGCAAGCGGCTCTCCGCTTGATCGAAAACGACTGAGCGCTCCGAGTCTATCACTTCGTCCGTGATCTCCATGCCGCGATGGGCAGGAAGGCAGTGCATGAACACAGCGTGCGGCGCGGCCCCAGCCACGAGCTCCCGATTCATTTGAAAAGGCGGGAAAATCCGGTCGCGTTCTTCGCTCTCGTGCTCGTGGCCCATGCTGGTCCAGGCATCCGTGTAGACGGCATCCACGCCGAAAACCGCTTCATGGGGATCAGTAAGAATCTCGATTTTCGCCCCAGTATGCGAGGCGATTTCGTAGGCCTCAGCAACAATCTGAGCATTGGGGCCATAGCCGGGCGGCGTTGCAATGCGAATCTTCGCTCCTAGAGCCGAACATGTGAGCAGCAGGGAGTGCGCGACGTTGTTGCCATCTCCGACATAAGCAAGAGTGATGTTCTTGAGATCGCCGAAACGCTCGTGCAATGTAAAGTAATCCGCCAACGCCTGGCAAGGATGCTCTAGCTCACTTAGCGCATTGATTACCGGAATGCATGCATGCTCCGCTATGCCTTCAACTGTGCTGTGAGCGAACGTGCGAAGGATGATGCCATCCACCCAGCGCTCAAGGTTGTGAGCGATGTCGCTCAGCTTTTCCCGCGCGTCAAGACGCCCTTGCGTCTGATCGACGAACGAGGTCCAGCCGCCCATGCTAGCCATGCCTGCTTCGAAAGTCAGGCGCGTGCGCAGGGAGGGCTTCTCGAAGAACATCACAATTTGCTTGCCCGCCAGCGCTGCCCGGAAATGTGATGGCCGCGTTTTCATTAAGCCGGCAAGGTGGAAAATATCTTCGATATCTTGCGGCCGAAGATCGCGAATAGAAACCAGATCGCGGCACGGCA
>DAIMDJ010000206.1:0-5334 GCA_036725905.1 Terriglobales bacterium | reverse complement strand
ATTGGAGCGGGAGACGGGGATCGAACCCGCGACATCCAGCTTGGGAAGCTGGCGTTCTACCGCTGAACTACTCCCGCTCGGTAACCCGAGATTACCACTGCGAGGAAAGGCAAAGCAACGTAAGCGCAGCATCCCTCTCGACGAATCCGGTGCGCTCACCCTATGATGGAGCCATCACATCATTATTTCGCGAGGTAGCGCATGGCTGAACCAACCTATGAAGAGCTGAAGGCTCGCCTGTCTGAGCTGGAGAAGCAACAGGGCACCCGTCGCAGCGGCAGTTTGGAATTCCGGGTCGGCGAAAAGGGAGGAGTAAGCGTCTACGGTCTAGGGCGTTTTCCTGTGACACTTTATTATGAACAATGGATCCGTTTGCTGGATTCCGCTGACAAACTTCGCCAATTCCTTGAAGAAAACAAGCCCAAGCTCAAGCTCAAAGACCAGTAGTTTCGAGGGCGAGCAGTATCTGTACCTGACCACCCGCGGCCGTAAATCGGGCACGCCCCGCGAAATCGAAATCTGGTTTACGAACTACAACGGACGTTTTTACCTCATTGCCGAACACGCCTCGTCTCAGTGGGTGCAAAATCTGCAAGCAAATCCGGAAGCTACATTGCGTGTTAAGAATATGAGCTTCCCGGTCACGACCAGAGTTCTGTCGCCGGAAGCGGATTCCGATCTCAACCGAACCATCCAGGATCTCTCACGCAAGAAATACGGTTGGGGAGAAGGGCTGGTCGTTGAGTTGGCTCCCAAATCGTCACACGTCAACAGTGGCCGACCGCAGAGGACCGATGGCGACGGCTAAAAGAAAACCGGAGCAGTCCTTGCTGCTCCGGTCGAGCCCGTCTGGCCTGTGCTTCAGGCCGCCAGGGTCTCCACGAACCTCTCGCACAGTGTGGTCTCAACGTTGTAGTGCTTGAAGGTCACTGGGGTCACGAGATACGGCTTCAGGATCTCTTCCACCTTCGGATATACCTCTCTCTCATACTTCTCGACATCCCACTTCTCCATCCAGAGCGTGATCGTAAGGACTTTCTCTGCTTTGTTCTCTGGGAAGAACGGCAGAATCTCCAGGAACCCCTTCTGCGTTTTCAGGATGGGCAGAACCTCGTCGCGAACTTTCTTTACGAACTCCTCTTTTTTCTCGGGTTTTGGAATAAATTCAACAATGCGGGCAAACATGAGAGACTCTCCTTTCCAAAATTCATCGGATTGGTGAGACCCGGAAGCTGCCTCGATGAGCAGGGGGAGTTTTCGAGTCAACATCGAGGTAAACGTTACATCGCCAATTCAGCAAATTCAGTGATTGCCCGCACTGTATCGCGTGACCCTGAGCACCACTGCGAGCGACTTTATAATCGTTTTGTACTAAGAGCGTTCTCGCTGAGAACTGGAAACTGAGTACTGGGAACTGGGAACCGAAAGCGAAGGGCGGACTGTCGGAGAAAATAAATGCCATCAGATGACATTCTCACCCTCCCGGCACCACCGGCAGATGCCCGCCTCGCCTACGGGACCGATCCCAATCAACTTGGGGAGCTGCGTCTGCCCAAGAGCGGCGGTCCATTTCCTATTGTTATGAACATCCACGGTGGCTTCTGGCGCGCAAAATACGACCTCAAACATACCGGACATCTTTGCGCGGCTCTGACCGCAAAGGGTGTAGCAACGTGGAACATCGAATATCGCCGGGTAGGGAATAAAGGAGGAGGGTGGCCGGGCACTTTTGAAGATGTTGCCAGCGCTTATCGCTTTCTGCCGCAAATCGCGAAGCGCTACAATCTCGACCCGGCGCGGACAGCAATCATGGGCCACTCTGCTGGCGGTCAGCTCGCGCTTTGCCTCGCGGCTCACGAACCTTCGGTCAAACGGGTGATCTCACTCGCTGGCGTAGTCGATCTACAGCAGGCTTTCGAATTGCACCTCAGCGACGACGCCGTTGTGGAATTTCTTGGAGGGAAGCCCAAAGACGTTCCTGAGCATTATCACGAGGCCGATCCTATGCAACTAAATATCCGCGCCACGCAGTGGCTGATCCATGGCGCAGCCGATGACACAGCGCCTCCGCCGTTCAGCCGGCACTATGCTGAAGAAAAGAAGAAGCGCGGTGAGGACGTGCACTACCTGGAAATTTCAACTGCCGGACATTTCGAGCTGATTGACCCGCGCTCCGCCGCTTGGCCCAAGGTGGAGAACACAGCGCTGCATCTCTTACAATAACCTTACGCTCTTTTAACAATTGTCATCCTGAGCGGAGCGTCTGCACCGCGAAGCCATGCTCAGTCGAAGGCCCCATGTCGCCCGGATTATTACCAGGCTTAGCAGGCTGCGGAAAAACTCTGGTTTGGAACCGATTTGGCGAGGCATTAGTTTACTGGTGCCCCTAAACCCTGTACTCTTTGTCATTCCGAACCGCTTTAGCGGTGAGGAATCTGCTTTCGCGGGTTTTTCCGCAACCTGTTACCGGAATCCTATTCGGAACTTCGTTCCAGCTCAAAACACAAATACACCATCTGCCCCACGTGATGGTGAAGATGAGTAGCGCAGCGCAAGAAAATGTTGAATCGGTTGCCTGCATCATCTTCGCGAGCAGCGGTATAAGCCTTTGTCAAATCGCCTTCTGACTGTGCACGAATCGCTCGGAGCACCACCTCAATCGCTGCATCGAAACTCTTTAAGACTTCGTTCTTCAGCAAGTGCTTTGGCTCAGTAAACTCGCGGTCACGATCGCGCACGTAGCCGGTCCCAGCGATCTCCGCCCCGATGTAGTAATTCAAGTTACCGGTCAGATGCAGCACCAGATGCCCAAAGCTATTGCCGAACGGAAACGGTTTCTGCCAGAACTGTTCCTCGCTGAGAGGCGCTGCCAGCTCGCGCACTCTGTCTGCAAGATACGTGTACCGCTCTGCTAAACCATTGGCGATGATTGCGTGCAGGCTGTCCATGATGTTTGATCGGTCTTCGAAGCTCCTCTGTGGCCCCTGTGTCCTCTGTGGTTGAACGACCTTGGTCAAGCGACTTTCCTCAGCACCACTGCCGAATTCTTTGATCCGAACGCAATGCAGTTACAAACCGCGTGTTCTATTTCTTTCTTCCGCCCGGCCTCCGGCACGTAATCCAAATCACATTCCGGATCGGGTTTCTCCAGGTTAATGGTCGGCGGAATCTGTCCACTCTGCATCGCCACAATGGTTGCGGCGATTCCGGCTGCTCCGCACGCGCCCTGCGGATGTCCAATCTGCGATTTCAATGCCGACATCGGCACCTCGCGCGCCCGCTCACCCAACACCAGCTTCAGCGCACGGCTCTCAATCCGATCATTCAATTGTGTCGAAGTCCCATGCAGATTCACATAATCCACATCTCCAGATCCAATCCCCGCTTGCTTCATTGCAAGTTCAATGGCTCTTGCCGGTTCTTCGCCGCACTCCTGCAGGCGCACGCGATGAAACGCCTCGCAAGTTGAGCCATAGCCGCAAATCTCGGCGAGGATCTTCGCTCCGCGAGCCCGTGCATGCTCGTACTCTTCGAGCACAAACATCCACGCGCCCTCCGCCAGCACAAAGCCATCGCGATCCACCGAAAACGGCCGCGAAGCGCGCTCCGGCGCGTGGTTCCACGAATCCGTCAAAATCTTCATCAGCAGGAATCCCTTTACGATACCGAGAGCAATCGGAGCATCCGCCCCGCCACTCAACACCATATCCAGCCGTCCTGATTGAATCTGCCGCATCGCGTATCCGAATGCATCCGTGGAAGACGTGCACCCAGTCGTCACAACATGGCTAGGTCCGCGCAATCCAAATCGCACGCTGAGTTCGCTCGAGAGCGTTCCCATCACGCCCGTGGGTACGCAGAACAAGCTCATGCTCTTGTATTGCCGATGGAAAAAAAGCCGGTACTGTTCTTCAGTGAACTCCTGCGATCCTCCACCCGACCCGATGATCACGCCGAAGCGACGTTTCTGGGCAAGGGGCAGGGAAGCGGCATCGATGCCCGCTACGCCCAACGCCTCGGTAGCCGCCGCGATCGCCAGCGGCAGTACCCGCGAGACATGCTTGCGCTCGCGTCGGTCCACCCACGCCAGCTCATCGAAATCAGCTACCTCGCCGGCAATCTGTACCGAAATTTCTGACGCGTCAAAGCGCGAAATGCGCCGCACGCCGCTTCGCCCGTCAAGCACAGCCTGCGAGAAGGACGAATTGCCAACTCCATTCGGGCTGACCGTCCCCATTCCCGTAATCACGACACGCCGTTGCACGCGCACCTCAATCAGTCTGGAATATACCAGCATAGCCGGAGGAGCGATTTGAAATTGTCCGCAAAATGTAATTTTGGAAAATCAACAGCGGTTCTGAACCGCTAGCGCGCTGTCCATCCTCCGTCAATCAAAATCGTCTCTCCCGTTATGAGCGAAGCTGCGGGCGAAGCTAAGAACACCACCGCCCCCGCAACCTCCATCGGTTCGCCGATGCGGTGCAGCGCTGCGATTCTTTCCAGTACATCAGCGCGATTTTGCGGCACGGAAAGATACTCTTCGGTTCCCGGCGTGCGAATGAACGTCGGCGCCACGGCATTAACAGTGATTCCATGCCTGCCCCATTCGACTGCCAGACACTTCGTCAGATGGGCGATGGCCGCTTTGGTCATGCAGTACACCGATTCACCTGGCAACGCGGCGAATCCCGCCTGCGAACTCATATTGATAATTCGCCCATGTTGCTGGCGAATCATCACTCGCCCCGCCGCTTGGCTGGCAAAAAACGTTCCCTTCAAATTCACTGCCAGGGTCGCATCGAAGTCCGGCTCGCGGACGTTTTCTGCCAGATTCTCGGGAGCAATCCCGGCATTGTTTACCAGGATGTCCAGCTTCCCAAGCCGGGACGTTGTTTCATTCACCCCGCTGAAAATCTGCTCCATGTTGGAGATATCCATTTGCAAGGGCAGGGCCCGCCGTCCCAGGCCTTCAATTTCGCGGACCAGTTCGCCTCCCGAAGAAACATCGCGAAACCCGAGGGCCACATCTGCTCCCGCATGCGCCAGGGCCAGCGAAATTGCGCGTCCCAGCCCGCGAGCCGCTCCGGTCACCAGTGCCACTTGCCCCTGCAAATCAAATCGTGGGAAGTCATTCATGCGGGGAGATTATATAATTCGTCGCTTCTGAGAACTGAGAACCGGGAACTGAAATTTAACCGAAAATTGAGCGAGGAATCATTTGGCCTACGAAGACCTGCGTGACTGGATCGCTGCCCTGGAACGCGCCGGCGAGCTAAGAAGAATTACTACCGAAGTAGATCCGATTCTCGAAATAACCGAGATCACGGATCGGGT
>DAIMDJ010000205.1:0-5389 GCA_036725905.1 Terriglobales bacterium | reverse complement strand
CATTCAGCATCTGCGGCATCTTGTAATAGGTGAATGCCCCGTAAGCGCCGCTGGTATCGGCAAAACGCGCCGCCTTCACCGTGAGCTTGCGATTATCGTGCGTGTAAGCGGCGGATTCGAAATCAGTGAAGCCGTATTCCTTAAGCAGAGCTGCATTGACGGGGTCAGCCAGGGCAGGATCTTTGCTCGCATGAGGCGAACCGGCGATTTCCCATCCAGCAAACTGATTGGGAAGAATGCCCGGCGCGGCACGGGGAGCCTCGCCCGCGAAAGCTGCCGCGGTCAGAAGCACCGTCAAAACGAAAATCAGCTTGGGAAACGTCATCGGAAAACGGAGACAGGGCACGAAACACAAGCCCATACATGATTAGACTACCTAGGAGCCGCGAAAGTTTCCAGGCTGATAACTCGGTATTCGGCTATTGCCCTTGGGCCTTCTCGATCCTGCTCGCCACCTTCACCCCGCTCAACCCGCTCACGTATTTAGCAATCCCACGATAAAGGGATTCGGCAATCCGCTGACGGTACTCTGCCGTGCGCAGCCGCTTCTCATCTCCGGGATTGCTGCCGAAAGAAACCTCCGCCAGGATCGACGGCATATTCGCGCCGATCAACACAACGAAAGGCGCCTTCTTCACACCACGATTGCGAAGACCGGGATTTTTGGACGCAAGCCCACTATGCAAGGACCGTTGCACGTCGGAGGCAAACTCGCGGGATTCTTCCACTTTCTCCTTCAGCGCAATCTTCTTCACCAGGTCCTGCAATTCATGGATCGACTTATCCGAGGCGGCATTCTCGCGCGCGGCTACGTCCAGAGCTTCTGGCGAGGAGGTGAAATTCAGGTAATAGGTTTCCACCCCGCGTGCATCCGGGTCATGGCTGGAGTTGGCATGGATGGACACGAACAAATCCGCCTGCTCCTGATTGGCGATTGCAGTCCGCGTCTCGAGCGGGATGAAAGTGTCATCGCTGCGGGTGTAAACCACGTCGGCGCCGAGGCGAGCTTGCAGCAGCTTGCCCAGCCGCCGGCCGACTTCCAGCACCAGATCCTTTTCTTCGAGGCCATGTGGGCCGATGGTGCCCGTATCATGTCCGCCGTGTCCGGGATCGATTACGATCTTGCCGATTTTCAATCCTAGGGCGCGAATCAACGAGCGGTCGCCGCTCGCAGTTGGCTGAGCTTCGCGGACATCCGCCTCGGGAGAGGATTTGCGTTTGTTGCTGATGCCAGCTCTCGGTCGCATCGGCTGTTGCGCGGAAGCGACGTGATCCGACGTTGTTGCATCCGCCCCCGCTGCCCCGGCGGAATTCCGCCTGGAATCTGGCAAGACTGCCGGGACTGGAGGCGGAGTGACTGTGGTCTTGCTAGCAGTCTTAATCGCCGGACGATTCGGCATTGCCGGTGCTGAATCGTCGTCATCATCGTCCGCTTCGACTACGGTTTTCTTCGTCTCTGGGCCACTTGTGACGGGTTGTGCTGACGGCAGCTTCGTTGCATCGGCCGATTTCTGTGGGTTGTTTTCAGTTTCGTCGTTGGCCTCTGCTTTCTCAGCTTTCTTCGTGACGGCCGGTAAGGATGCTCGCCGCTCGATCGAAGTTGCGGATGACTTTCTCGCATGAATCTCAATGCTTAGTCGCGGCGGATCTGCTAACAGCGAGGCGACGTAATCGCAAGACCTGTCGACTTCCAGCACAACCCGCGTCTTTCCCGGCTGGAACTGGGCTACGCGAATCTTCTTGACTGGTCCATCGTCGACATCGAACATCTTCCCGGCGAGCGCCGCCGCTAGCCTGCTGTTCAGCAGATCGAAGACAAGGCGATCAGGACGATCCATGCGTTGCGATTCGAATTTCACCTCGTGGTCGAGGTCAATTTGCACGCGGGTGGAATCTGGGGTTGACCAGTGGCGAACATCAGTGACGCGCGGGGGCTTGGGATTAGTATCGGCAGGCTCGTTGCCCTCGGCCTTTTCTGGATTTGCGGAGCCTGCATCTTTCTTGTTTTCCGCAGACTCCGCTCTCGCTGGCTGCTTGGAATCGTTCGCATCTTTCTCTTCCTGGGACCTGATGGCTGCCTGTCGTACCGGCTCAGCTATTGCTTGGCGGGCCTCGTCGGCTAGATGGTGATGCGGATACTGCCGCAGAAATTCCTGGAATGCAACGCGGGCCCGCACCGGATTGTTCAGATCGTCTTTGTAAATCTCTCCAATCGCGAACAACGCTTCAAAGCGATACCTGCTGCCCGGATATTCGCGGCGCAGAAACTCGTACTGTCCAATGGCTGAGCGTAGGGCGTGATCGTCGTTGAAGCGGCGCCCGCTCTCGGCGAGGAGATCGGCGACAGCGAGGGCGGCAGCATCGGCTTTGGAGCAGCCTGGCGCGCCGTAATAAACGCGGCGGTAGGCCATCATGACGAGCTGATAATCCCGGCGTGTGCGTTCGGCTTCAGGACGGTCATTGAGCGCCTCGCGCATCTTCTCAGCAGTTGAGAATTGCGTGCGCGCCCAAACGTCAGATTTGTGGGCATAGGCTGGCAGGCCACTGAGGACAATCAGAAAAATCGCACAAAACGTAGCCGCCGAACCGCGTGACAAGGTTGGCCCCGAGCGGCGCGAGCCAGAGAAACTCCAGCGAAAGGGAAAAAACACCCTCACGCGCGCACTCCCGCAGAACCATTCTCAACTCGATCGCAAGTTTTCAATTTTCCAGCCCGTAATCACCTTGCTATTCTGCGACCCATCAATCGGTATTGCTGATGTACAACACACCGCGCGCATCCCGCTGCACCCGCACCGGCTCATGCACTGCGCCGCCCAGGATTCGAAATCCGGAATCGCCGCCACCGTAATACAAGCCGGTGATGCGCCTCACGTAGTTGCGTGTTTCAGCAAAACGCGGAACGCCTCCGCTGCGTGACACCGCTCCTGCCCCAGCGTTGTACGCGGCCAGGCTCAGCTTCACGTCCCCGCCAAAGCTCTCCATCAATTGCTTCAAGTGGCGGACTCCCGCATCGACATTCTGCTCCGGATCAAACGGGTTTGTGACATTCAACTGCCGGGCGGTTTGCGGCATGAGCTGCATCAGCCCCATCGCTCCCTTGCGGGATACAGCGTTGGGGTTGAAGTTCGACTCCACCTTGATCAATGCCCGAACCAGGCTGGGATCGACATTGTGCCGGACCGCGGCTTCATCAATGGCAGCATCGATCTCTTGCTGCGTGAACGGCTTTCCCCGAACGAAGCTGGAAAACTGCTCACTTTCACTGACCTCTGCTGCCGCTGAACGGGCCGCCCGAACGTAAGCCGAGCGCACCGGCTTCCAGCGATGTGCAGTGGGGCTCCAGTAGACAAGCCCCTTGCTCACGAAGGCCGGCGCTGCTCTGGTCTTCCGTGAGGAGGGCGCCGGCGAATCGTTGACGTAGATTCGGCGGCCGGAGCCGTCAGTCGAAGCCGTGATGCTTGCAGACGTACTGGGACCGGCCTCTGCCTGCACGTATGGCGTAGTGAAAGAAAGGAAGGTCGCGATTACGGGACTAGCCATCAGGAGTAGATGCAGGTTTTTTCGCATAGCCGGGTTGTTGCCGCACTTCTTTGCGTGCTTTGCAGAATTCTTCGCGCGCTCTATGGTTAAAAGTTCTTAACGCAGAGTTCACAAAGACCTGCCTAGGACGCAGAGAAGCGCCTACCCGGAACCTGACGGAGAATCCCTACCAGAGTCAGGCAATTATAGGATGGCTGTGACAGCGCGGCAATCTATCGAAGGGGAACTGAACCATCCAAAGTAATATGCGGAAGTAGCTGAGCAGCAGCGGGTTAAGAAACGCGTAGGTTACCCCATGCGAGCAGCACGTCTAAATCTGAATCTCCATCCCTTCTGCCGCAGCGCGCACTCTCGGGTAATGGTTGCGCGCCTCTTTCACTACATTGTCGATGCATCGGTCATCGTGGTCGGGATCGTGGTGATAGAGGATCAGTTCCTTCGCGCCGCTTTCCATCACTATGTTGATCGCTTCACGCCAGTGACTATGCCCCCAGCCGCGTTTCCGGGCTGCGTACTCTTCCGGCAGATACTGCGAATCGTAAACCAGCACGTCAGCGCCAGCAGCCAGCCTGCGCACGTTTTTGTCGAAAACCGCATCGCCGGGTTCGTTATCGGTAGCGTAGACGAAGACGCCATCTTTCGTTTCCAAGCGATATCCCATGCAGCCCTGAGGATGATTGAGCCAGGCCGCTTGCACGGCAACGTCATCCAACTCGATTTGCCCCTCCTCCAAGTCGTAAAAATCGCGCTGCGCTTTCATCTCGTTAGTGTTTACTGGGAAATATGGCGATGCCATTTGTTCTTCCATCACACGCTTTAGACTGCGCGTGCGTTTGGAGGCGTGAAAGAGAAAACGATTTTCCGTCCGGTCATAAAGCGGGCCAAAGAATGGAATGCCTTGGATGTGATCCCAGTGAAAATGCGAAACAAAGATGTGAGCTGCAACCGGGCGACTGTTGAATTCGTGACTGAGTTGCTGACCGAGGCAACGAAATCCTGTACCGCAGTCGAAAATAAAAATCTGCTCGCCGGCGCGCACCTCCACGCAAGAGGTATTGCCTCCATAGCGGAGATTTTCCGGCTGGGGAGTAGGCACCGAACCGCGCACGCCCCAAAATCTGATTCGCATAGCTCCTGCCGAAGTTAGTTCATCTTCAGCCCGGCGACGAGATTCGTCAATTTATGGGATGGTTCACCATGTGTTCTCTGGTGGAATCCTCGCTCTGGTTTCTTTGCGACCTTTGCGATGCCTTAGCGACCTTTGCGGTCAAAAGCTTCGAACCGCAGAGGCCCGGGAAGAAATGCCGCGAAGATCGCAAGGAAGGTTAAACCCGAATTTGATGCAGGCTCATCTTGATTCCGTACTTTGGACGCAGAGTGATGCTGGGTACGGGAACCACCTTATGTCCGGGAACCATGCGCAAACGAAATCTCTGCGCGATTGCGGCTAGCAGTAACGTAGCTTCCATCATCGCAAAAGATGCACCCACACAGTAACGCGGTCCCCCGCCGAACGGAAAATATGCAAAGCGCGGCAGGCGCTGCGTATGTTCCTCAAACCAACGTCCGGGGTCGAATTGCTCGGGACTGGGAAAGAACCGCGGGTCGCGGTGCATGATCCACTGGCTCATGACAACGTTTGAGCCAGCAGGAACTAGGTATCCGCCGATTTCGAAGTCCTCAGCCGCAGTCCGGGCGAGGCTCCAAGCGGGCGGATACAGCCGCACCGATTCCTTAACCACCGCTTCGGTATAGCACAGGCGCGGCAAATCCTCGAACGAAGGATTTTTTCCGTCGAGCACCCGGGCGAGCTCGTGATGAAGTTTATTCTCGGCTTCCGGGTTTT
>DAIMDJ010000204.1:3540-5394 GCA_036725905.1 Terriglobales bacterium | reverse complement strand
CCGAATTCTGGCCGGGCGCATCCACCGTCGCTGCTGGTCTGCGCGTGCCGAAGGCCTACGGCGATTATCTGATTCTCGATATCCTTAAGAAGAGCGCAGGCATCGCCCTAGCGGTCACAGACAAAGAAATTATGGACGCGCTACGGGAGTGGGCTCGTGTTGAAGGAGTCTTTGCGGCTCCGGAAGGCGCCGCATCGCTGGCCGCTTACCGGAAACTGCGCGCCAACGGATTTTTTAGTGAAATAGATCAGGTAGTTCTGTTTAATACCGGCTCGGGTTTGAAGTACCTCGATGTAATCGATGGACAGAAGATGCATGCGCAGAACGAGTGCGCGGCTGGGCCAGTGTCGCGGCAGATCGGCGGAATTATCGGGCCATACTGATCCACGGAACTGCTTCCCGCCAGGGCTGGACAGAAGTTAAAGCGCGGCATTTCTGCTCCCCGTGCTACATTTTGTTCATCGGGCCAGTTTTCGGCGGAGCCATGGAACAACACTTCATCCTGATCAATCTGCTGGTGAAGCTCGGCGTGGCCGCGGCTCTAGCCAGCGCAATGGTGCGCTCCGTCGAATTCAAATCACTTCTATTTCGCGAGGACCGCTCGTGGAAGCAACGCATTTACCTGGTCCTGTGGTTCGCTCTGGCGGAATGGATCGGGATACATCTGGCGCTGGGTGTCTGGATCCGTTTCGGCGCCGAGCGATCATTTGCGGGCGACTTATCATTTGAAACCATCGTGCTGATGGGCGTGATTGCGGGGCGCTTCCCTGGCATTTTGTGCGGAGCTCTGCTGGCAGGACCGGCGGTCTGGCAAGGGCAATGGGCAACCCTGCCGCTGAACGTACTCACCGGATTCGTGGCCGGGCAGTTGCGAACCATGGTCCCGAGTGACGAAATCTGGTCGTTTTCGCCGTTTAATTACTTCAGTCTCTATCGCTGGATCCGCCGCCATTTTCCTAAGCCACATATTTTCGATTGGCAGATTCTTTTTCTATTAACCATACTCGTGCTGCGTTTCATTCACTCGGAATTTTCCCGGTTCTTTCCGCACGCCACCTATGGTCTGGAAAGCTCGAATCTCTGGGTGGAAATCCTGATCTACGCCACCTCGGTCCTAGTCATCGTGATTGAGCTGAAAATCTGGAACAGCGTCCGCATCCAGATCAAATTAGAAGAGCAGGAACGCCTGCTGCTGCACGCCCGCATGGAAGCGCTGCAGAACCAGATCAATCCCCACTTTCTCTTTAACACCCTTAACTCCGTGTCATCGCTAGTACGCTTTGCTCCCGACACTGCGCGCGAACTCATTATCAAGCTCGCGAGCATTCTGCGGCGTCTGCTGAACAGCAGCGATGCTTTCGTTCCTCTCCGCGAAGAACTGGAGTTCATCGATAACTACCTCGACATCGAAGTGGTTCGCTTCGGTCGCGACAAACTGCGTGTCATCAAAGAACTCGATACTTCCTCCCTCGACACCATGGTTCCAAGCATGCTGCTGCAACCTTTGGTGGAAAACTCCATCAAACACGGCTTGTCATCGAAGATCGATGGGGGAAGCATCTACTTGCGCAGCCGCCTCACCAATTCTCATCTCATCATTGAAATCGAAGATGACGGCGTGGGTATGGGCGCGGCAAATCTTCTGGAACAGCCGACGGGCCTGGGCGGAACCGGCATCGGCATAGCCAACGTCGCCGAACGGCTCAAGGTCCTCTATGGACAGACAGCTCGAATGACTATTGATAGCCACGAAGGGAAGGGAACATTGGTGCGTCTTCGTGTGCCGGTATTACAAACCGATGATGCCATCCCTGCCGCTCTCTATGAAGAGCGCTCCAGCACACGCCGGTAAAA
>DAIMDJ010000204.1:0-3440 GCA_036725905.1 Terriglobales bacterium | reverse complement strand
GCGAGCTTCTCGCGAATCTCTTCCTGCTTGCCCAAGAAGAGCACGTCCTGATGCAGTCCTTTCTGCACCGCCAGCCATTCCGCGCGTGAGCGATCGGGGCCATCGCCGATCAGCAGCAGCTTGGAAGGAAATTGCTTTCGTACCAAGTCAAAGATCTCAATTGTGTCGGTAACCCGCTTCACCGGCCGGAAGTTCGATAAGTGCACCAGAATCCGCTCGCCATTTGGAGCGTACTCATGACGAAGCTGCGAACTCTTCTCGCCCCGGCAGTACACATCGCAATTCACAAAGTTGTAGATCACCTGGATATTATTTCTGACGTCCAGCTCACGCATGGTTCGTTCTTTCAGATACTGTGAGACAGCCGTGACTCCGTCGCTCTGTTCAATGGAAAAGCGCGTGATGGGAAGATAGGAACGGTCAAGCCCGACAAGTGTGATATCGGTGCCGTGCAACGTGGTAACAAACGGGAGCCTCCGCCCGCGGGGTTTCGCGGCAAGCATTTGGCGCGCAAGAAGGGCGCTCACTGAATGGGGGATCGCATAGTGCACGTGCAGAAGGTCGAGATCGTAAAGCTCCGAGACCTCCGCCATGCGCGTCGCCAGGGCTAGGTCATAGGGCGGATAATCGAAAAGCGGATACCGCGAAACTTCAACCTCGTGGTAATGAATGTTGGGGTGGGGCGCGGTCAAGCGGATCGGCTGGGCATAGGAAATGAAATGAACTTCGTGGCTGCGCTCGGCTAATTCCAGCCCCAGTTCGGTTGCAACCACCCCACTGCCGCCATAAGTCGGATAGCAGGTGATGCCGATCTTCATGCTCGCCCCTCGCACCTATCGCTCCATATTCGATGGCGAGCGATAATGTCGGATTCAGATTTTGCCGCGAAGAGGATGACGTTTGGACACTTGGGGTAATCGCCTGTATGCGTCAGCAATAGCCGGATGTGTCCCTTCAACTCATTCCAGCGAACGTAGAAACTAACGTATCGTATAGCGTCTACTGGGGGAGCGCTGGCATGGAACATGCAGTTTTGGGAGCAGGAGCCATCGGAGGTCTGGTCGGCACCGCGGTGGCATCGCTTGGCGAAGGCGTCACCGTACTAGTTCGACCAGAGAGGCTGCCGGGTTATCCCGCAAACTTGTCCGTGGAACGTCCGTCAGGCGCCATCACGGCGCTGGCGAAAGTCGCAGCCACTCTCCCAAATCCGGTTGACGTGCTGTGGATCGCAACCAAAACCTATCAACTAAGAACGGCGCTGCAAGCCGTGCAGTCATTGCCACGCTGCATAGTTCCGTTGCTGAACGGAGTGGATCACGTCGAGGTCCTACGCGCACATTTTGGCACGCATTTCGGCCCGCATTTTGGCAATGATCGCGTGCTGCCGGCGACGATCGCGGTTGAAGCCGAGAGGATTGCCCCCGGACGGTTCGTGCAGCGCTCCCCGTTCGTGAATCTCAACCTTCCCGCCAGTGGAGAGCAAGTCCTGGGAGCAATCGTCGCACGATTGCGTGATCTCGAATTCACGTGCAGGTTCATCCAGAACGAGCAGACTTTGCTGTGGAGCAAGCTCTGCTTCCTAGGACCCTTCGCGCTGGTAACGTCGGCATCAGGTATGAACAAAGGGGAGATTTACGCGGACGCGGAGTGGAAACGCAAATTGATGTCCGCTATGGCTGAGGCCTGTGCCGTCGCGAAAGCAAGCGGCGCAGAAGTTGACCCGGCCCAGGTCCAGGCGATCCATATTCAGGCGATCTATGACGGCTTGCCCTCGGGCATACGCAGCTCCATGCAGAAAGACCTTGCCTCCAGGCGGCAGCTCGAGTTGGATGCCATTGGCGGTCCGATTGTGCGCGGTGGGGAACGTTACGGCATCGACGTCTCCACTACGGCGGCCCTGATTGCTGTGATTCGCGCGAAAGCTACTGAATAGACGAATGTAAGCGCGAGCTTTCTCGCCCCACGGCAGAGGCCTCAGTTCGTGTAATCGCCTTCCATGAGAAGGCCGGTCGGAGTCAAGTGGTTTCTTTGTCGTTCTTGTTTGTCACTCGTTTCTTCTCAGCCGAGTTACCAACTGTCGCCACCCTTCCATCCGCACTCTTCGATGAGCGAGTTTTTTCGCTCGGTGCAAGTTGGGTGTTCTCGTTTCAGCCGGTGCTGCCACCTGATTGTCGACCTCCCGTCCCATCCGAGATGGAAGTTGGGCCAGGCGATTAACGCAGTCACCGGAACTCGGCGTTTGGGCTTTGTGCTTCCTATCGGTTCAACTACGCGGCTGCCGGTAGCATGGCCTGACTGCTATTGCGCAGCGGTTCATAAACCTCCCCACTTACCCACAGGCGATGCAGCAACACCGCTAACTTTCGAGCGGTGGCCACGATGGCTCGTTTCTTTCCGTTTTTCCCTCCACGCTCGGCCAACTTCAGGCCCCAGCGTCGCAGGTCGCTATCGGCCCCAAACGGCCCCAGAATGTGGTGTGCACCCTGCACCAGCAGCGTCCGCAGATACGGATCTCCTTCCTTGCTGATGTGCAGCTGCGGTTCACTCTGTCCCGAGTTCCGCCTACCTGGTTGCAATCCCAGATAACAGCCCACATCGCGACTCTTGCGAAAACGATGCGCGTCTTCCAGTGTCAGCAGGTAAGTGAGTGCGATCAGCGTGCCCACGCCCTTCACCTGCTTCAGCAGTGCCACTTGCGGATAGCTTTCCTGCGCCAGGTGCTCGATCTGTTCGTTGTACTCGCGAATCTGCTCGCTGAGGGATTCGATTCCCGCCAGCAACGGCTCCAGCACCGCTTGCAGTTCCGGACTTAGCCCGCTCGCTTTCTCGGGTTTCATGTTTCGCGAGTTGCAGCCGCGCAGCCGCTCTCCGTAGGACTTGGTCAGTCCCCGCGCCGTGTTGATCAGCGACGTCCGCGCTCGCACTAGTCCGGCTCGGGCTCGGATCACGGTCAGATCTGCCTGAGCTTTCGCGCTACGATGCTTCACCGGGGCCAGCAGTTGCGGGTCGATTCTTGCCAGCCGGGCCAAGGTTCTCGCATCCAGTCGATCGTCCTTGCGACGACTCTCTCCGATCAAACGCACTTTGCGCGCATGCGCCACGATCACTTCGTGCCCCAACTCGCTCAACAACCGGCTCACCCAGGGTGAATGCATCCCGGTCTCTAATGCGATCCGACTCCGCGGCATTTCCCCGAACACCTCTCTCATGGTTTTCGGAATCGTGCTCAGTTTCTGTTCCAGAAGCACTTCCCCTGTTTCATCCAGCACGCAGTACCAACTCCATCGGTCGCCTAGGTCCAAGCCAATCGTCAGCCTCTGGCTCTCCACTTTTCTGATCGCATGTGCCGTTGCAGTGCTAATCTTCTTCATTGCCGGTCTCCTTTATCTTTTGCGCTTCGAGCGCGTCGATAACTTGGGAGCGTACAGCATCCCGTCGGA
>DAIMDJ010000203.1:0-5415 GCA_036725905.1 Terriglobales bacterium | reverse complement strand
ACGCGAAGGCGCACTGAGTCTTTCGAGTTGTGGAATTAACGTCGCCATCGGCCAGGCCGATGGCGATTTTTATTTCTGCACCAGCAGCCTAGCAGAGATGCTCTCGCGACAGCCGGTGGCGACCTTACCCCAGTCGCGAAATTTCAGCGCGCGCGCTTGCCCAGCCGGCAGCCGGTTACGACGGCCACCGCATCGTCCGCGCAGCGATCAATTTCCACAAAAGTTACCAAACGCTTGCGGTCTTTACCGTGAGCGCCTTCGATGCCGAGTTTCTGAAGTCTGAGCATCGCCATGCGCATGCCGACGAGATCGCCCGTGCAGAGGTGACCGTGCGCGCGTTCGGCATCGCAGAGATATTCGTCGAGAGATTTCAAGTTTAGTCGTTGGTCGTTTTGCTGCTAGTTGTTGGCGACTCACATCGCCTTTGCTTCTCACTCTCAAACTCCCGTTCAAAACCAAATCTTATACGGAGGAATGTAATGCACTCAAACTCAATGATGAAAGCTGTTCTGGCAGTTGTCTTATGCGTGTCACTCGCCACCACTGGATGCACGGCGGAATGGATCAAGGTTGCCTTAGCTGACTTACCGGTTCTCACTCAGATGGCCTTGAACATCGCCAGTCTGGTTGCGGCTCTGGAAACGGGGAAGCAGGTCAGCCCCACCGAGGCGGCAGCTATTCAGAATATTTCCGCAGAAGCTGGCAAAGATCTGAATCTGCTTCAAGCGCTTTATGACCAATACAAAGCGAACCCGGACAAGGCCATCCTCGCAAAAATCCAAAGCGTAATCGGAGACATCAACCAGAACTTGCCAGCGCTTCTGCAGGCGGCTCATATCACCAATCCCACGTTATTGGCCAGGGTAACGGCGGCAGTGAACTTGATCTTGATCACGGTGACGAGTTTTGCGTCGCTCATGCCTCAGCCGGCTGCTCCGTCCGTAGCGGCAAGACGCGCGCCGGCAAACACACCCGTTCCCCATGTGAAAGATTTAAAGATGCAGTGGAACGCGCAGGTGTGCGCCGCAACCGGCAACGCTGTGTTTGATGCGGCGTTAACGGGCTGCAGTATCAAGTAGCGGCTGCGATCGTAGCGCCGGCATCTTGCCAAGCCCGAATGGGGAGGGAAGAGTCCGCCCCGAAACCAGCCGATGACGGCGCTACGGTCAAATTACTGCGTTATTTCGAATGAAGCGGAGCACTGATCGCAAACGCCTGTTTCGCCGCAGCGATTGTCTGCTGAACGTCCTCAGCAGTATGCGCCGCGCTCAAAAACGCAGCCTCGAACTGAGACGGAGGAAGATAAATGCCATTGTCGAGCATAGACCGGAAAAAACTGCCGAAGGCCTCCGTATCGGATCTTGCGGCGGAATCCCAGTTTGTAACCGGCCCGGCGGTGAAGAACCAGGTGAACATGGAGCCCACGCGGTTGTAGCAAATGGGCACGCCCGCATCGTTGGCTGCGGCAGCAATCCCCTCCACCAGTTCTCCACACACCTTATCCAGGCGCGAGTAGATCATTTTCCTGTGATCACGCAAATAGCGGAGCGTGGCCAACCCTGCGGCCATGGCCAGCGGGTTCCCGGATAGCGTTCCTGCCTGATACACAGGACCGAGCGGCGCAACCAAATCCATGATCTCCGATTGCCCGCCGTACGCGCCCACAGGCAGCCCACCGCCAATGATCTTGCCGAGGGTGGTCAGGTCGGGAATAATTCCGTACATCTCCTGAGCGCCGCCGAAGGCCACGCGAAACCCGGTCATGACTTCATCGAAAATAAGCAACGTATTGTCACGGTGAGTGATCTCCCGCAGTTCGTCGAGGTATCCGCGCTCGGGTGGCACGCATCCCATGTTGCCTACCACAGGTTCCACGATTACACATGCAATCTGGCGCTTGAATTTGGTGAATGCGTGTTCCAGCGCGTCGTGATCGTTGAAGGGAAGCGCCAGAGTGAATTGAATGAACTCTTCCGGCACGCCCGCTGATCCCGGAATACCCAGCGTCGCCACACCCGAACCTGCTTTGACCAGCAGAGCGTCCGCATGGCCGTGATAGCAGCCCTCAAACTTAACGATGTATTTGCGCTTGGTGTAGGCACGAGCGAGCCGGATCGCCGACATAGTGGCTTCTGTCCCAGAGCTGACAAAGCGAATCTTTTCTATGTGAGGAAATGCCGACATAACGATCTCAGCGAGATCGGCTTCCGATGAGGTTGAGGCGCCGAAGCTGGTTCCGTTTCTTGCCGCCGCGCTGATGCCTTCCACCACGCCGGGCGTTGCATGTCCCAGGATCAGCGGCCCCCAAGAGCCGACATAATCGATGTATTCATTGCCGTCGGCATCCCATATGCGCGAACCACTCCCGCGAACGATAAACCGGGGATCCGCTCCCACCGCGCGAAACGCGCGAACCGGTGAATTTACGCCACCGGGAATGAGTTGCTCGGCGCGTTTTTGGAGCTTGCGGGACTTGTCCGTTTTAAGAGCCAAATCGACTGCCTCCCGATAAACCATAGAAGTCGACGGTCGAGGACGCTCGTCCTCCACCGCTTCAGGGATTTTACGAATAATTCATCCCGCCGCAACAATCCTGAAACAAATTTTTATTAAGCTCACTGCAGTGACATGCCCTTCTAACCGGGAGGGTTCAGGACAGCCTCGGGGGGCTCCGGGCTGTCCCGCTTTTTTTGGGCGCCAAAGCCGCCATACCTCGCTTCGAATACTATAGCTTTTGAAAACCTCTTGCTGCTTCTGGCCTTCAAATCGAGCCGCTGGAGTTGTGCTGGACGACGGCACGCTGAACCTACCGCCGCGAAAACATCTTTGGGAGCTATTGCGATGTACATGTGTGGCGGGGAGTTTTCGCGGCCTGTGCTGGTCCCGGGCTTCCGCTTCCATCTGGAGTTTTAATGCTGTTACTCTACTCGGAATTGTGACAAACGAGGCCCTTCCACAAACCCAGACGCCCGATTCCGTAATGCTGTATGGCTTCTGGTATCGTGCCGCGGCCAGTGGCGAACTCCCGCAGAAGCAACTGCGCAGGGCCATGCTGCTCGAAACTCCACTTGCCCTCGGTCGCGACAACCAAGGTAAGCCATTCGCGATGCACGATGCCTGTCCCCATCGCGGTATGCCGCTTTCCTACGGCTTGTTCGACGGCCAGCGGTTGGAATGCAGCTACCATGGTTGGAAATTTGATGCCCACACGGGGCAATGCCAGCTCATACCTTCACTCACCGCCGATCAAAAGCTGAAAGTAGAACGAATCTACGCCGGCAGCTATCCATGCCAGGAGCACGACGATTACATCTGGGTTTTCATCCCCGAACCGAAGCCTGCGGCAGCAGGATTTTCTAAGCCCGTCGAGCCGCCATTTCCGCCACCGCGAGTCCCAACGTTCAGCGAGAAATACAAGATCGCACACCTCACCACTGACCTGCCCTGCAGTGTGGATCATGGAATTATTGGCTTAATGGATCCTGCGCACGGTCCCTTTGTACATCAGGCTTGGTGGTGGCGCAGCCGCCACAGCATTCATGAGAAACAGAAAAATTTCGAGCCCATCTCTAACGGTTTCCGCATGAGCGCGCACACCCCAAGCTCGAATAGCGCCCCTTACAAGTTGCTACGCTTATATGCTGACGCCGACTCGATCACGACGACCATCGATTTCGTTCTGCCGAACCTGCGCTATGAAACGATTCGCGCCGGGAAGTACTGGTTCTCTTCTTTGACCACGGTTACGCCGATCACCCGCGATCACTGTCGCATCGATGTCGTGGCTTGCTGGAACCTCTTCCGCTGGATGCCCTTTGGCGCCGGGCTGCTGAAGTTTGTATTCGCGAAATTCGTCGAACAGGATCGACAAACGATGGAGAGGCAGTCGGAGGGGCTGAAGCACAACCCGCATTTGATGCTGATCGATGATGCTGACCGCCCCGCGAAGTGGTACTTCGGATTGAAAGCCGCGCACCTGGAAGCGAAACGAACCGGCACGGAGATGACGCATCCCATGGCAGGACCGGTGACGCTGAAGTGGAGGAGCTGAGCGTCTTCAATCACCATTAGCCACTATTCTTTCACCAGCCACTCCAGCGCTTCTTCTCGCGTCTTGAACGTGGGCAGATCCCGCTGCGAGAAACTCTTAACATTTTGATAGAAAACCTTTGGCAGACTCTCCGTGCCTACCCACGCCGAGCGCTTTATGTGGGGGCGGTCAAAAACCGCTGCTTCTTTCAGCGTCGTGAAGGCCTTCTTGTCTAACTTCGTCCCTGTGAAATCCCCCAAAATCAGAACCGAACCTTTGGGTTGAGCAGTCACAAAGCGTGGCACCATGTGGCAGATTTCGTCCGCCTGCGCGGCTGAGCAGTTGGACAAATCCACCAACAAGATTTGCTTGCCCTCATGGGTAATGAAGCGGATGCGATCACTCATCGCGGACTCGCAGCGAAATCAATCTGACTCGGGAAACCCGCACGAACGAGTCCCTCTCCGCAGAATGTTAGTCCTGCTTTGCGGGTTTTGCCATCGTCTTCGCCGGCTTAGGCGCCGCTTTCAGTGCCTGCTCGGCCGGAATCTCGTTGCCGATCGCGTCCACATAGTGAACGTCGAACGGCGCTGCGCCGGTCACATCGAAAAGCATGCAGGAAGCCATGCACGTGAACTGATGAACATGCCTAGAGGTCAGGTTCAGGTAGTCGCCCGCGCGGAGTATCACGGGGCCGGCGTCCTTCATTTCAGCTTTGGCGCGCCCCGAAACCATCATGAGCTGCTCGCTCGGAGTGTGCCAGTGCCAGGGCACCATGCAACCGGTCTGCGCCTTCAGGAGCAGTACGGCATTCCCTTTGGAAGGATCGCCTTCCTGCGCCGCTCCCATCATGCACTGCGGGACTCCGGGAAAATTGGTGAACTTGCTGGTGATGCTGGCGACGTACAGCGGCTTGTCTGACTGCTGAGCTAGAAGCAATTGCGAGGTAATTGCAAAAATCGCGAAAACGAAAAGCAATACGCCAAGGAATCTTGCAAAAAGCATGCACGCCCTCCCTGAAGTGGAAATCCGCGAAGGAGTATACCAGCGCTTTCATCCCCAAGCGGAACAAGAGTATTTGGCAGCACAGCCCGAGGTACCGAGAATCATATATTGCCGAGCGCCCGCCGGGCTTTGGCATAGTCTCCCGCGCGGCTTGTCCAATTGCTGGCTAACGTTCCAGCCGCCCAGAACAGCGCAAACAGAAGAAACAGCTTGCTCCCCGGGACACCCGAGCGCCAAGCCCAGAACGCACCCAGGCTTGGGACAACCGCGGAAGACGTCACTCCCGCAGACCACATAATCGCCCTGGCAATCGGGCTGGCTTTTTGCATGGAGGCCTTCTCCGTCTGCACTCCAAAAAAAGGAAGATGTTCGAACAACCA
>DAIMDJ010000202.1:0-5443 GCA_036725905.1 Terriglobales bacterium | reverse complement strand
TCGACCTTTACGTTCAACTTGCGCGCCGTCTCTTGAATTTTCGCCAGGAAAAATAAGTCATCGACGAAGGCGAAAATGCGCGAATTAGCATCTTCCCGTTGCGGCAGCGGCTCGGGCTCTGCTTGCGCGTAGGAAGGTGCGAAGCCGGGACGCTGGCGTCCTGGCCGGGGTCCATTGCCGCCAAATGCCGCGCGGTAACTGTGATCCATGGGGGCGGTATAGATGCCGCCATGCTGCTGGCGATCACGGCCTGCGCCGTGCCCGCCACGGTTGGGCGGACGACGGCCACGCCGCCGCCTGTTTCTCCCTCCTCCACCGGAGGGTCGTCCGGGTCCTGCATTCATATTGTTCTCGTGTGTATCCTGCATTCAGTCCGCCCGGAAGGCGGACGCGAATCTGCTTTCCTTACTTGCCGCTCTCTGGATGGTGCCTTGTGCCACGCACAATCAACTTGCGCGGAAACCCCAATTCAAGTGGAATTCTCGCTTGAAAATCTTTGTCCGTTAGGCGCCAGGAGCCAGTGGGCGCGGAGGGCCAGCTAGGGAGCATGGCCGCTGGGAACAAGAAGATGGTACCCCTCACCCTGCAAGGAGCGCAAGTGCAAAGTGATTGTAATTTTGCACAGAAGTAACTGGAGGCGCTAGGACAACAATCCCGCGCCGGGATATGAGCGGCGTTCTACTCCGCGTTCACCTGCCGCGCCCATTGCATGGCTTGCCAGTACACTTCTGCCACTTCACTTTCGCTGAGACGCATGGTTCGGGTCAGGTGGGTCGTGTCCTGCCATTCTCCCGATTCACGAGCTAGCATCAGTTGATAAAGCGGGCGCAGAGGGCTGGCAGCACCGGATAATACCGCCTTAGTCCCTTGATCGAGCGGGACATTGTCGAGCACTTCAGTCATGGGAATTTCCAGAATCGCGTCCATCAGCGAGAGCAGCCCCATGAGAAACAGGTCGGAGGAGCCCTGCGGAACCTTGGGCGCCAGCAGCTCGCAAAAGCGTGCCCGCACCAACGCGGAGAGCACCAGTTCGCTGGATTTGCCTTGCCCAGCGCCCAGAGTAGCGACCAGGCGTACCCAGCGGCGCACTTCACGTTCGCCCAGAATAGAGAGCGCGTGCCGCACAGAATGAATCTCGCTGGGGAATCCGAAAACTGCGGAATTTAAATACCGCAATAGGCGATAACAGATCGAAGCTTCGCTCTTGATTACATTCTCAATTTCCTTAGGATCCAGTTCCGGCTGCGAAACGGCCTGGAGCATGCGCAGGTAATTAAGGCGGTTGGCAGGAATTTCCCGCGCCGTCATCAATTCCGGACGGCGAAAGAAATATCCCTGGAAATAGACGAATCCCGCCTTACGCGTCTCCAGGAACTCCTGCCGGGTTTCGACCTTTTCGGCCAGCAGGCGGCAACGCCAGGGGCCGTAGCGTTTAATCATGGTGGCTTGCTCCGCAGTCGAGACCTGCCGGATATCCACCTTGATAATGTCGGCAAATTCGGTCAGAGGTTCGCGCGGGTCATTCGGCAAAAAATCATCGAGCGCGATCATGAACCCCGCTTCCTTCAATCGGCCGCATGCCGCCTTAACCAAATCATCTCCGGGAACGCTCTCCAAAATTTCAGCCACGGCCTGGTTCGGAGGCAGCAACGTCATGTAATCCTTCAGCAGAACCTCCCTGGTACAGTTGATGAAGGCCCGCTGTCCGCCGCAGAGAACGTCCAGCCCCAGGAGAATTGAGCTGTCCAGGGTGTTGCGTGAGGCTGCATCCGGATCGGTGGCGCGAAAGTAATCTTCGACCCCGTCCCGGAAAAGAAGTTCATAGCCGAAAACCTTCTCCTCTTTAGTCAGAATGGGCTGGCGAGCCACAAATCGGGTGTGAGGAGAAATCGCTGGCTTGGCTTCTCCATGGCCTTGGGCGAAGGCTGATGAGTCCACGGTTGATCTATCGGCAGGGGAGCGGGAAAGGTTACCGCGGCACCCAGGCGGGCAGTAATGGTTACCGGTTCCGATGGCATGTTAGCGCGGCCGATGATCTGTACATGCCGGAGCTATGGGTCCCGCATGTACTGCGGTTTAACGGGCTGGGTCCGTTGCGGTATCGGATTTCTCTAACGTGGACTATTCAACTCCTGCAACTTTGCTGAGGCGACTTGCGCGGCATCACTGGAGGGGTTTTCCTTCTGAATCTGCTCGTAAATTCGCTTGGCTTCCAGCGGCTGCTGGCTGGCCTGATAAGTCTCGGCCAGTTCGAGTTGTGCGGTAACTTTGCCCACAGTGCGGGTGGGTTTATCGGCTAACTTTTTGTACAGTTCAATCGCGTCTTTATTTCGATTTGTATTCCGATAGACAGAAGCTAGCGCGAATTTGGCGAGCGAGGCAAAATCTTGGTTGTGGGAATCAGCAATATTCTTGAGCTCGCGCTCTGCTGCGGCATAGTCGCCGAGCTGCAATGAAGTTAGCCCGAGAAAATAGCGCGCGATCTCGCCTGAGCGCGTATGCGGATATTTGCTGGCGATCTCCTGAAACTGTTTATGTGCCGCGGTCGCGCGCTCTTTGGTGGAAGCAAAGCTGGGTTCATCGGGCTGGGCCGGCATGCCCGCCGGGCGAACCGCAGTGTCTAGGGTGCGTACAGCTTGGCTGAGCTCTACGCTTGCTTTCTCATCCTGCTGATTGATGTAGTACCAGCCGCCGAGCAGCGCGGCGACTAGCACAAGCAAAATGACGGCGCCGACGATCAGCTTCGACTGATGTTCAACCGTCCAATGGACGGTCTTTTCCGCCACGTCGATCGTGGCTCGGCTGAATCGGTCCTGCTTCAGTTGATGACGCGTTTCTGCGCGCACGAACTTCCCTTCGGGTTCTAGTCGTCAGTGCCCAGTAGTCGGCAAGATATCAGATCGCGCCATTAAGCACTGAGGACCGACGGCTGGAATAAATTGTGGGCTGAACCTTATTCAGTCTAACAGGCAAAAATTAACAGCGTCAAAACACAGACCATTCTGGTATATGTGCGGCAGAAATCGGGAAAAGTGAAGGGACGCATCTGAGCGGGCCAGTTCTGATCATAAAAACCGAGGCTTGGCGCAATGCGTTGAAGAGGAACAAATGGACAGAGCGGCAAGCCCCGGTGGCACGCAGTCCTTTTACTATGTGTGCGAAGATTCTGGGTGAAAATCTCGATCTTGTTACGATTTCAGAACAAGGGCCGAATCGAGGGCGAAACAGGCTCTAGATGGCAAGAAAATTGGCTATCAGCTTCTTTCCGTGATTGGTCAGCACGCTCTCAGGATGAAACTGCACCCCTTCGATGGAGAATTCGCGGTGGCGCAGACCCATTATGACTCGCGTGCCATCACGCTCGGTCGTCCAGGCACTTACCTCCAGTTCGTCTGGCAAGGCTTCTTCCTCGACAATTAAGGAGTGATATCGGGTGGCTGTTATTGGAGAACATATCTCACGAAAGATGGTTTTGCCATCGTGCTGCACCTGGCTGGTTTTGCCGTGCATTAGGTGATTTGCGCGGCTGATCCGGCCACCGAAGGCCGCTCCGATGGCCTGATGCCCAAGACAAACGCCAAGCACAGGAACCTTACCTGCGAATTGGCGGATTAGCTCGATACTGATGCCTGCCTCATGGGGAGTGCAGGGGCCTGGAGACAGCACGATGCGCTCCGGCTTCATGGCTTCTACTTCCGCGACCGTTACCTGGTCATTGCGGCGAACTACAACCTCAGCTCCCAATTCCCCCAGGTATTGGACGAGGTTGTACGTGAAGGAGTCGTAGTTATCGAGGACGAACACCATCGCACAAACCCCATACGACAGGTTACATCATGAAGGCTGGCCCGGCACCCTGCGCCAGTGCGCCCCCGGACTAGGCGTCTTTCCTTAATCTTGATTGAGCACCTCAAAATAAGGTTTATCTTGACACACTCGGCGCAAAAGGCGATTCTTACAGGGCTTTTTTCGGAGTACTCATGGCCGAGACTGGACAGGAAAAGCGGGCGACGCGGCGATTCGCGCTGCGGCTGCCTGTTTCTGTTACTTATAGTGAAAATGGATCGCAGGAAAAAACCGCCCAAACTCGCGATGTAAGCGCTCGCGGTATTTGCTTTTACTTGGACTCGGCCATTACCGCTGGATCGCCAATCGAATTTACGCTTACCCTCCCGCCTGAGATTACCTTGACCGAGAGCATTCGCGTGCGTTGTAAGGGCAAAGTAGTGCGCGTGGACAATGGCGCACCTGATGGCAAGGTCGCGGTGGCTGCGGTAATCGACGAGTACGAATTCCTTTCTGAAGCCTGAAATTGTCAACCTTTCCGCGCGGATCCGGCGGATTCGGCGCACTCGCTATCTTTTCGTGTAAATTTAGGTAGCGAAGGAAGCAGCTTTTGTCATCGCCGCCAAATCCGTGGGTCGAGCCATCTCCACCGCCCGAGCCGTTCCCTTCGGCTCCAACTTCAATGGCTGAGAATCCGTCGTGGACAGGCTGGGACGTGCTGCGAATCGCCTTTGCCACGATGGGCTCGATCGTCGCCTTCCTTCTATTGGTTGCATACCTGGCGCATCGACTCCTGTATCCCGAACTGCCTCTTGCGGAAGTAAGCAGGTACCCGTTGGTCACGGTTGTCGCGCAATTTCTAGCGTATCTGGTTGTGCTCGCGTACATGACTTCGCTGGTTGACCGTAAGGCCGGCGGGAGCTTTTGGCAAGAGATTCACTGGAATCGGCCGAGGAACTGGCCGGCATACGTCATGGGTGGTGTGGTTCTGGCATTCGGCCTGCAAGCCGTCGCTCATTTTCTCCCCATGCCTAAGGAGCTACCGATAGATCGTTTCTTTCAGACGCCAGCCGAGGCATGGATTTTGTCATTATTCGGAGCGACTTTCGCGCCCCTGATTGAAGAACTCTTTTTTCGCGGATTCCTTTATCCGGTGTTGGCCCGGCGGTTGGGACTTTTTCTCGGGGTCGTTCTGACCGCCGCGGGATTCGGAGTGATCCACTCTCCACAGCTTGGGCGCGCCTGGGCACCCGTCCTGGTGGTGTTCCTCGTGGGATTGGTCTTGACGATTACGCGTGCAGTGACCAAGTCGGTGGCGGCTGGAGTGATTATTCACATGTCGTACAATACGACTCTCTCCGTTCTAATCTTCGCCGCGACCGGCGGCTTCCGGCACTTCGAGAAGCTGGCACAGTAGGCTGACTCAACGCTGCGTGAGAGTAGCGCTGACATTTTGCTGGCAGACAGTCCGCCCACCTGGCGCCACGTTAACAACCGCGTCCGCGGGACACTTACGAGCGAGGACATCAGCACGACAGCTGGCGAGATGTTGGCGCCACTCATGTTATCTTGGAATTTCCATGACTGCGGCGCGTCAGGAACTGTTACGGCTGTTGGCGTCTAAATCATTCCGGCGTGGGGACTTCAAACTCTCATC